>NZ_JACAQP010000085.1:0-644 GCF_013387025.1 Pseudomonas reactans
GTTTATTAATATATTAAAGTGATAATATATTAATTAGAAACTATAATAATTAATTGAGATTTAATCTAGAATTAATTGGATTTAATTTAGTGATTAAATTAATTAATTAAAAGTGCAGGGACTGGTTTGTATTTATTCAATAGTTGAATAACTGGCAAAGAGAAGTCCAGGGGCCAAAAGTGGCGCCACCCTTGGAGGCTTCTCTAGGGTTGGCGAAAACCCTAATTAGGGTTTAGGGATCTGGTCCAAGTGGTCAAAAGGCTTGTCCACTTGGAGGCTCCTTAGGGTTTCAGGTGTAACCCTAGGAGGCTATAAAAGGAACCCCCTGGCACCTCATTATTCACGCCATCTTCTCTCTGGATTCACTCTGCTGGACTGATTCTTCCATCACTTGGGTGTGACTTGCATTTGAGGCAGGATTCTTTTGCTGCTTGCTTGAAGGATCATAAGATCAAAGGTTGGTTTTCTTAATTCATCTTTAGAATTGAATTGTATCCTTTAGGTTCTTAGTTCTAATCTTCATAGAAGAAAACATAGATCAATATTAGGGTTGCATGTGAACCTTAGGTTATTTTGTGTTCATTGATTGCATAGAAACCCTTCAGTGGTATCAGAGCTAGCTTGTTTTCTTGTGTTTTGATTAT
>NZ_JACAQP010000086.1:0-400 GCF_013387025.1 Pseudomonas reactans
GGATCGGAGTTCACGCTGACAACTTGCGCAATGTCTTTCCTGTCCAGGGCAAAGGTTTGGGCGCTGAACAGAACGACCGCAACGGTCAGGCACTTGGTATAGATATTCATGGTAATGACTCAATATGAGAAATAGGGAATAACCCGCCGCACTGGGCAGACTGCACCTGCGCAGGCTCTCAATCGATCATTATGCGTAGATTAAGGAAATGGCCGAGCTCATTAACTAATTATTTATAAACACCCCGACACTTATCTAATTGAATTCTAGCCGGCACTCGTCATCGCTTCCGCCCACTGAAAAATGACAAAACATTCATGAAATATGAAGTTTTCTAATAGGCCGCGCCGACCTCACCGTTCAACGACGGGACGTGTAGTACTCAGTCTCAACAAGCACG
>NZ_JACAQP010000087.1:0-320 GCF_013387025.1 Pseudomonas reactans
CTCCGACCTGCTAGACTGAAGTTGGGGAAAAGCCGTTGGCTGGACCCGAAATTGTAGCACAGACTGAAGAAAAGATCAAACTGATACGCGAAAATTTGAAGGTAGCTCAGAATAGACAGAAACAGTACGCAGACAAACGGGTGAAACCGATAGAATTCCAAGTAGGAGATATGGTAATGCTCAAAGTATCCCCTTGGAAAGGCTTAATTCGTTTTGGGAAGAAAGGGAAGTTGAGTCCTCGCTTTATTGGACCTTTCCGTATATCCCAAAGAGTTGGAGCCGTGGCGTATAGATTGGAGTTACCTGATGAACTTCATGGT
>NZ_JACAQP010000088.1:0-320 GCF_013387025.1 Pseudomonas reactans
TGCCCTTTTTATTATAATTACATAATAAATAAGTTTTGGCGTTACAAATTCTCCCCTCCTTTAAGAGATTTCGTCCCCGAAATCATACAAAAAGTTGAGGATATTTCTCCCTCATTTCACTTTCGGTCTCCCACGTCATGTCGGAACCTTTGTGATGACGCCAAAGGACTTTCACCATGCTGATCTTCTTGTTTCGCAGCTGTCTTATCTTGCGGTCTAACACCCGCTCGGGTTGTTCCGGGTATCTCAACTTTTCATCCACTTCAATTTCAGCAAGAGGTACTTGTTGAGACTTATCAAACAACGTTTTCCTCAAATGG
>NZ_JACAQP010000089.1:0-374 GCF_013387025.1 Pseudomonas reactans
CAAAACATCTCATAAACCACACCAACTAAATCTTAATCCAATATATAGAGGTTTCTAAGCACTAGAGTGTAAGCAAGTGAGCGGAAGGAAGCTCAAAAGCCTAACGAAGGAGTTATAGATCTCGACGAATGGTCATAAGGTAACTACAAACCTTTCTATAGCTTAATTAGGTATTGTAAAATAGTTTTCGTGTTAAGAAGTAGAATATTTAATAAGTATAACATATGTTATATTATACTCATTTCTAACAATAGTAAACAAAAACCTTAAAATGTCGTTATTATAACAATTCGTAATTCCGAAAATAATACCGATTGATTTACTTACGAGGACGGTGACTAGGCCGATTACTTGGGATCTGGTTGTTGGATTTT
>NZ_JACAQP010000011.1:0-155928 GCF_013387025.1 Pseudomonas reactans
TTGATCATTTGGCGAGTTTAAAAGTTGCGCTAGGTGGTATGCCGGGGAAATACATGGCTACTTCAGACCATCCTTAGTTGCGCCTTTTAACTAAGGACATCATGACTATTTTCCGTAATTCAGTGACCACTGTGACATTTTCTTCTATTACTTCATTACTTGAATTCCCCACAACTAAACGTCAGGGAGCGACGTTTGCATGACTCGATTAAAACCTCTGCCACTGTTATTACTGGCCTTTGTCGCGTTTTACCTGTTGCCCCTGGGCCTGCACGGCTTATGGATCCCGGACGAAACCCGCTATGGCCAGATCAGCCAGGAAATGCTCCAGAGCGGCAACTGGGTAGCGCCGCATTTCATGGGCATCCGCTATTTCGAAAAACCCGCTGGCGGCTATTGGTTGATCGCCCTGGGCCAGGCAGTGTTCGGCCAGAACCTGTTCGGCGTGCGCATCGCCTCGGCGCTTACGTCCGGCTTGAGCGTGCTGCTGGCCTACTTGATCGCCCGCCGCCTGTGGAATGACCCGCGCAAAAGCTTCGCCTGCGCCCTGCTCTACCTGAGCTTCGGTCTGGTGGCCGGGCAAGCGGGCTACTCCAACCTGGATCCGCAATTCACCCTGTGGGTCAACCTGAGCCTGGTAGCCCTGTGGTTTGCCCTCGACAGCCAC
This sequence comes from Pseudomonas reactans, assembly GCF_013387025.1. Lineage (NCBI taxonomy): Bacteria > Pseudomonadati > Pseudomonadota > Gammaproteobacteria > Pseudomonadales > Pseudomonadaceae > Pseudomonas > Pseudomonas reactans. The sequence goes on from NZ_JACAQP010000011.1 coordinate 668, forward strand.
ACAGTGCGCGATCGTCTGTGGGCCTGGGCCGTCGTGGGCCTAGCCTGTGCACTGGGTTTCCTGACCAAGGGGTTCCTGGCCTTGGCGTTGCCGGTGTTGATCGCCGTGCCTTACATGCTCTGGCAACGCCGCCTGGGCGAACTGCTGCGCTATGGCCCGCTGGCCATGCTGGTGTGTTTGCTGGTGTGCCTGCCTTGGGCGTTGGCGATCCATCTGCAAGAACCGGACTTCTGGCGCTTCTTTTTCTGGAATGAACACATCCGCCGCTTCAGCGCCGACAACGCACAGCACGTGCGGCCGTGGTGGTTCTTCCTGCCGATCATCGCGGTGGCTTGCCTGCCCTGGGCAGGGTTGCTGCCGAATACACTGCGCAAGACCTGGCAGGAAAGGCGCCAGCCGGCCATCGCTTTCCTCGCCCTGTGGCTGCTGTTGCCGCTGGGTTTCTTCAGCCTGAGCAACGGCAAACTGCCGACCTACATCATGCCGTGCCTGCTCCCCCTGGCCTTGTTGATGGGGCATACGCTGGTCGGCCTGATCAACCAGCATAAAGCCCGCTCGATCTGCCTCAATGGCCTGCTCAACTTCGTGATCGGCATGGCGGCCATGATCGTGCTGATCTACCTGCAGATCGCCCGGCCGCTGTACAGCAACAGCCATGCGGAAATGTTCAGCCTGTCCCTGGCGTTTATCGTGTTGCTGGGGTGGATCCTCACCAACCTGCTGCAAGCCTTCCGCCCGCTGACGCTGTGGGCGATGCCAGCGCTGGGCATCGGCCTGCTAGTGATCCTGCTACCAGCGAGCATGCCGGAGTGGATCGCGGACAACGAAATGCCCGACCAGTTTGTGCTCGAACACCTGGAAGAACTGCAACAGACCCAAGCCTTGCTGAGCAATGAACTGGGGAATGCCAGCGCACTGGCCTGGCGCCTGAAACGCCCGGAAGTGGCGCTGTACGACACCGAGGGCGAACTGCGTTATGGCTTGCAGTACGCAGGCTCGGTCCATCGCAAAGTGGAGTTGGAAGAGGTGCAGGACTGGCTCAAGGAACAGCGCCAACTCGGCTCGGTGGGCGTACTGATGCGCGTCAACAGCACCAGTGAAATGCGCGAAGCCGGGCAACTGCCGCCAGGAGGCAAACGCTACTACAAGGGCTCCCTCGAACTGATCATCTACCCGCAATCGCCATGATGTCAGCTTTCTGGAAGACCGAACGCGGTGCCCTGCTGCTGTTGCTGGGCGTCACTGCCCTGCTGCTGCTGACCGGCCTGGGCGCACGCGACCTGTGGGGCCCGGAAACCCGTTGGGCGAACATCGCCTTGCAGATGCTGCAGAGCGGTGACTACTTCGACCCCTACCTCAAGGGCGCACCGTATTACGACAAACCCCTTCCCTCCTACTGGCTGATCACCGCCAGTGCCCACTTGCTGGGTGGCCTCGGTCCCTGGTCACTGCGCTTGCCGTCCGTGATCGGCGCCTGGCTGAGCGTGTGGCTGGTCTACCTGATCGGCGAACAACTGCTGCGCAAGGGCACCGGGCTGATTGCCGGTTGGATGCTCGCCACCACCTTCTACTTCCTGTTCTGGGCGCGCGTCGCCACGGCGGACGTGCTGACGGTGTGTGGCGTACTGGCGGCGGTATGGTGGTACTGGCGCGGGCCGGAGGACACGCGGCTGGGTCGCTATACCGTGTTCTTCCTGCTGCTGGCCGTGACATCGCTGTTCAAAGGACTGATCGGTTTTGTGCTGCCCGGCCTGGTGCTGCTACCGCACCTGCTGGCTGAACATCGCTACAAACGCCATCTCAACCTGCGCCTGGTGTGTGCCGTGCTGATCGCGGCGGCGGTGTATGCCGTGCCCTTCGTGCTGTCCCATGTCTACGGTGCCCCGAGCTATGGCAGCAGCGGCCTGGCCCTGGTGTTCCGCGAAAACGTGGTGCGCTTTTTCGACCCGTTCGACCATATGGGACCGATCTACACCTACCTGATCTACCTGCCCGCCTACACCCTGCCCTGGGTACCCTGCTGGTTGCTCGGCCTGTGGCTGGCGCTGCGTCACTGGCGCCAGACGCCGCCGAATGTGCGCTGGCTGGTGTGGGGCCTGGGCCTGTTGTTCATATTCTTTACTGCCAGCGGCAGCCGCCGCAGCTATTACGTACTGCCACTGGTGCCCTTCGCCCAACTGCTCGGCGCCTGGTGGGTCAGCGAACGCCTGCGGGCACGGCCGGCCAGCCAGTCACGCTGGTTCAAAGGCTTCGCCATCGCCGCAGCGCTGATGCTGCTGATACTCGGTGTGGCCTACCCCTGGAGCAACAGCAACGGCGGCGTGACCCGCTTTGCCGAAGACGTTCGAGCCGAAGCGACCCAAATCGCGCCGTGGGAGCAATGGCAATTGGTGCTGGTGGAAGCGGACAACAAAGTGCCGATGTACCTGCAAAACGGCGGCAAGCCGTTCTACTACGTGGCCGAAACCCAGGACTTCCCGCGCCAGGGCGATAGCGCAGCATTCCTGGCCTGGCTGGAAAAAACCAGCGGCAAGGCCTTCGATCCGCAACGCACGATCATTGTCGCGCAGTACGCCAAGGACGATCCCGCGCCACTGGCTTACCTGGGCAAGGATCATCGGGTGATTGGCACCCAGCCGGATAATGGCGAGCGGTGGTTTCACAAGCGTGAGGATGGGAGCGTGGCGTTTGTGCCAGAGCGTCGATAGGCAGAAGTTTCACCGGCTCAACAGGTCGATTTTCTCCCGCGTCCCCTCATCAATAAGCCCGCGAAGCCTCTCAAACAAAGGATCGGCATCCGTGTAGCCTTTGCCGTAGGTCAGGTTGAATCCATAGTCGAAATCGGGCGGGTTCTTGCCCTGATTGTGCTGGAGAAGGGTTTCCAGTTTGTCCAGCGCCTTGACGGCCTTGGCCTCGGCAGACTGTGCGGCTTCATAGTCCTCCCACAGCGCCATTATCTGCGTTTGCAATGGCCCGTCGAGGGCGCGGGTCAGATGCAGAAGGTCTTTTCTCTCTTGCTCGCTCTTGTCGGGAAACGACGCTTTGTGGATGGCCGGGATGTCGCCATGGATGGCCTCCCCCAGGTCATGGATGACGCACATCTTGAGCAGTTTGAGCCTGTCGAGATGGCGGAATTGATCCTCGAAAACCATCGCCATCAGGCACAGGCGCCAGCTATGTTCCGCGGTGCTTTCGGTGCGGCCTGAGGTGGTGTGGGCGCTGCGGAGTACGTCCTTGAGTTTTTCCGCCTCGCGAATGAAGGCGAGGCGCCCTTTGATCTCTTCGGTGTCCATGGTGTTCTCTGGCTCGGTCGACTGACGTGCTGCGCGACTGCACAGGCGGCCAGACTAGGTCCAGGGCTATCCGACGTCCACGCATAAGATATGCGTGCGCCCGCGTCAGAGTGTCTCGACCAGGCGCGCGGCCGTTCCGTCCGAGAGGGGGATACGGGTCCAGCGGCAAACGCCTTGCGTGATGGGCACGAGCAGCGAGTCATTGGCGCCCGTGGAAAACTCCACGGCGGGGGGTGCCAGGATTTCGCGCCATCCGGATGCGTTGAGCGCAAGCTCCTTGCACATGATCTCGGGGGTGGCGAAACGCCAAAGAGAGCAGCCCATCAACTCACTGATCGGGCGCGTGAACTCGGCCGCTCGGCTTGGAGAGCACGCCAGCAGACGGTGGGTCAGGTCGCAGACAAGGTGCATGGGCCGTGAGCTCTCGCTGACCAGCCGGGCCAGGACTTGATCGGCGGCGGCGTCGAGGCGAGCGGCCAGCAGTTGCTCAAGCTGTTTGTGCGCCACCGGGTCCATGGCCTGCACGCCGCTTTCCCAGCGGGAAATGGTCGACTGGGTCACACCGAACACCTGCGCGGCATGGGATTGCTTGACGCGGTGCAGCAGGCGCCAGCGCCTCAGCGCAACGCCAGGCAAGGCCAGCGGTAACAATGTGTCAGGCATGTCGAGATCCTCGAGAGGCGACGGGGCGGGTCAGTTTGATGGATGTGCGCCCACGCCTGCAAATCAACTTTGCGGATTGATCCCACTTTTGCGCGGCACACCGGCCGCGTCCGTGCCCACTCGCAACCCTGCCACCTGCTCCTGCACCGCCCGCCCCTCCGCCCGATTGCGGATAAACCCAGCGCGGGTAAACCGCTCCAGGAACGGCACCGGCAGGGTCTTGTCCGGTGTCACTGCCGGCTGCTCGGCCACATCACCGAACAAGGTGAATGCGGCACTTGGCAAGTGCCGGGTGTTGAGGTCACTGGTCAGCCGTCCTTCCTGCAACACAATCGCGCGGTTGGTGACCCGTTGCAGGTCGGACAGGCGCTGGGAGATGTAAAGGATCGCCACACCCCGTGCGCGCTGGCTGTCGATCAGGCCAAGCAGGCGTTCGGCGTCGGTTTCCGACAGGGCCGCGGTGGGTTCGTCGAGGATCAGGAAACGGGGTTGCTGGGCAAAAGCGCGGGCCAGCACCAGCAGTTGGCGGTCCGCCTGGCCGAGGCGTTCGACCGGGTGTTGCAGCGGCAGCTCCAGGCCCAGCCCGGCGGCGATGGCTTCGGCACGTTGCAGCAGGTTTTTGCGGTTGAGCAAGAAGTCGGCGTCGGGTTGGCCCAGCTCATCGAGCAACAAGTTCTCGGCCACACTCAGGCCGGGAGCGATCCCGTCGTCGGGATGTTGGTGCACCGCCACGATGCCGACCCGACGCGCCGACAACGGCGAGGTGAAACGTTGGCGCTGGCCATCGACCCACAGTTCACCCGCGTCCGGCGCCAGGGTGCCGCTGAGGATTTTAACCAGGGTCGATTTGCCTGCCCCCGTGGCGCCAAGCAACGCCACGCCCTCGCCCGGATAAATATCCAGGCTGACCTGATCCAGCGCCCGTTGGGCACCATAGGTTTTGCAAAGGCCAAGCAGGCGAATCAGGGGCGCGGGGGCAACGGGGTTGCTCATGGCTCATCTCTAAGGCGGAACGGTGACTCATTACAACGCTTTACGGCGCTGATTTATTCCGAACAACAATGAGTTAGGTGCCGAATTAAATGCATTACGTCATGAACAATCCAATAGCTGAATCGCATAGGAAAATTTTTTTGAGTTATAAGGCGCTTGTCGGCAGTTTGATGAATGCTTTCAGCAGGGCAACCATGAATCCCATGGGGCCGCGGTTGAGTAGTGGGCGGCAGGATTGGTGGCATTTGGTCATGGTTTGTAAAGGGCCAGCAAGGCGTGTCGCTTTTAATTGCAGGACGTTTCCTAGACAATCCTCGCCGCCTTGTGCCTGCCGGGGTCGGTGGCTAGTCTTCGCTCCGTCACTGAACTCAGTGATCGGGTTTAGCAGCCTGACTTCAATGGGCACACGGTTCACATCTGCGTTTATGGTGGCTGTGCGCGGGGCACCTTCGGGTGCGCTGGTTTTCCTATTGACCGGTCTGCTAACCCGCGTACAGCTGCCACCCGCGTTTAGCAGCGTCGGCGGTAGCTCCTTTACTCAATAGGAGTTACACCATGAACAAAGCCCTACCCGACCCGCCCTGTAACCCCGCCAATGACCGCGCCGCCTTCAACCGCGCCATTGACCATTACCTGCCTTCACAGGGTTTCCACGCCATCAACGAAGACCTCAGCTTCGAAGACGCCCTGCTCTACACCGCCAGTTTGCTCGACAGCGCTTCAGCGACTGCATTGGATTGCGGCGAGCTGCTGCCCAGCCCCGAGCGGGCCAAGATCCTGGCGGTGTGGCATTTACTCGAAATTGCCAAGACGACGGTGGATCGCTCCATCGCATGCCTGAAACCGTCGCCTAACCCTGCCTGAACGCGATCAGAAAATGTAGGAGCTGGCTTGCCGGCGATGGTCGTTAACGATGACGTTGGGTATCTGGGTGAACGCGGCGTTCTCACGTTTTTCGCCGGCAAGCCGGCTCCTACAGAAAACGAAAAGCGTATCCACGATGCGAAGCGAGTCGCTCTTGATTTTGATCTCAGGCGCCCCGTCAAACACGCTGGCCGGAATTCGACAGGGATTTGGGGGGTAAACCGGCAGGGATGCCGGTTTAGCCGCCCCGCGCCATGGATGGCGCGTGGCGGCGNNGAGGTGCCGAGTGTTGGGGCAAGAGCCCTTTGGTTACTTTGGGGCTTTTCCAAAGTGACCCGCCGTAAGGGCGGAACCAATACCCGCCATCACCCAAATAACGGATATGTACTCCGTCTGATCCAACATCCAGGTCGTCTGTCAGGCCGCCTTCGCAGGCAAGCCAGCTCCCACAGGGTCCGCATTACCAACCTTAGATCCTGCGCCGCCGGTTAAGCTGAGGAATGGCCGCCTGAGGAACCTCCACCCGCTCCACCTGCGTCGCCGTCTGCGCCGCCAACTGCGCCAACGTCGGATGACTGAACAACGTCCGCGCATCCACCCCCAACCCCGCCTTGCGCATCCGCGCCACCAGATTCACCGCCAACAACGAATGCCCCCCCAACTCAAAGAAATGGTCATGCCGCCCCACCCGCTCAAGCTTCAGCACCTCGGCCCAAACTCCGGCCATCACCGTTTCGACATCCCCCACCGGCGCCTCATAAGCCCGACTCACCACCGACTCCAACCCCGGCTCCGGCAACGCCTTACGGTCAAGTTTTCCCGCAGGATTGAGCGGCAACTCATCCAACAGCACAAACGCCGCCGGCACCATGTACTCCGGCAACTGCTCCAGCACATGCACGCGCAAGGCTTCCAGGCTCGGTGCCTCCCCCCGCACAGTGAAATAGGCAACCAAACGCTCATCCCGAATCAACACCGCCACTTCGCGCAATGCCGGATGCGCCATCAACCGTGATTCAATTTCCCCCAGCTCCAAGCGCACACCGCGCAGTTTGACCTGGAAGTCATTACGCCCCAGAAACTCAAGGTTGCCGTCCGGCAGGTAACGCACCAGATCACCCGTGCGGTACAGCCGGTCGCCGTCAACAAACGGGCTGTCGATAAACCGTTCGGCGGTCATCTGCTCCAGCCCCAGATAACCACGGGCCACGCCGACCCCACCGATATGCAACTGCCCACTGACACCCATCGGCACAGGCGCATCGTGTTCGTCGAGCACATACAGACGCGTGTTGTTGATCGCCCGGCCAATCGGCAGTTGCAGCGCAGGCACCGGCGCGCCGGGCTCCAGGGTCCATGCGCTGCTGTCCACCGTGGCTTCGGTAGGCCCGTAGACATTATGCAGGCGCACCTTGGGCAAGCGCGCCTGCACGCCACGGGCCAGGGCTTCGGTGAGTTCGCCGCCGCCACACAGCACTTCAGTGAGGCTGGTGCACAGGGCAGATTCTTCCAGTTCAAGAAACTGCTGGAGCATGGCCGGCACGAACTTGATCACGCTGATCTGCTGTTCGCGAATCACCTGCGCCAGGTACGCAGGCTCACGGTGACCATCCGGCCGGGCGAGCACCAACCGCATGCCGTTGGTGAGTGGCCAGAACAGCTCCCACACCGAGCCGTCGAAGCTGAAGGGCGCCCGTTGCAACAGCGCGCCGCCCTCGGCGTTGGGGCACAACTGCGAGCCCCAATGCATCAGGTTACCAAGGCCCCGATGCTCGATCATCACGCCTTTGGGCGTACCGGTGGAGCCCGAGGTGTACATCACGTAGGCCAGGTTGGCGACGCTCAAGCCCGGCACCAACGGATTGCCGATGGGTGCCTGGCTCCAGGCGCAGTGGTCGAAGTCGATCACCGGGATCGACACATCACCCGGCAAGTCGCGGGTTGCCGCGTGCACCAGCAATGCAACCGGTTGGCTGTCGTGGAGCATGTAGGCCAGGCGCTCGCGCGGGTAGCCAGGGTCCAGCGGCACATAGGCGCCGCCGGCCTTGAGGATCGCCAGCAAGCCCACCACCAGGTCCAGCCCGCGCTCGACGCACAGCGCCACGCGGGCGTCCGGTTGCACCCCGCGTTCGCGCAGGTGGAAGGCCAGTTGATTGGCGCGTTCGTTGAGCTCGCGGTAGGTCAGTTGCCGCTCGCCGGCCTGCACCGCCACGGCGTGGGGAATGTGCCGCGCGTGAGCTTCGAACAGAGCCTGCACGGTGAGGGTTTCGGGGTACGTGGTTTCAGTGGCGTTGAAGTCCACCAGCAAGGTGTTCAACTCGCGGGCGGGCAGGACCTGAATTTCACACAGTGGCGTTTGCGGTGCCTGTTCCAGCGTACCCGCCAGGTTGACCAGCACGGTTTCCAGATAATCCAACAAGCGCTCGGCGCCGACCTGACCTGGGGCCTTAGCCTTGATCTGGAAGCCACTGGCGGTGTCATCCACGGTCAGCATCAGTGGGTAGCTGAGAATGTCTTCACTGCTGAGCAAGGCGATGCCCGGCACCAGGGTCAAGTCGCGCTCGGCATCGGTGTGCCGGTAATTGAGCAGGCTGTTGAAGAGCGGTGACGCGCTGCTGCAACGCTGAGCCAACGCAAGGGAGGCTTGCTCATGGGCGAGTAATGCACTGAGCTGAGCGTGAGTATCGCGCAGGGCATCAGCCACGTTTTTACCGGCAAGGCGCACGCGCAGCGGCAGCGTGTTGATGAACATGCCCAGGGCCCGGTCGGCGCCCTCGCCCGCCTGCAAACGGCCGAGCAGCACGGTGCCGAACACCACGTCATCGCGGCCCGCTACGCGGCTGAGCACCTGGGCCCAGGCCAGATGGAACAGGCTGGCCGCGCTCACGCCCAAACCGCGCGCCTGGGCACGCAGGCTCAGGTTGAGGCGGTCGCTCAGCACGCGTTCGGCTTCATCGGTGTGCGCCCGATCCGCCTGGCGTTCCTGTAGGCCGAAGGCCAGCGTCGGCTCGTCGATATCACCCAGTTGCTCGCGAAAGAACGCCTCATGCCCAGCCTGCCGTGCCGGCGAACGGGCTTGCGTCACCACAGTGCGATACGGCACTGGCACCGGCAGTTGTGCCTGCTGGCCGAGCAAATGGGCGCGAAGTTCCTGCATCAGGATTGTGGTGGAGGTGGCGTCGTTGACCAGGTGATGGAAGCGCAGGCGAGCGATCCAGCGTTGGTACTGCGGTTCTTCGGCATAGTCCAGGGCCATGAGTGGCGCCTGGCGCAAATCCAGCGGTAAATAGCCCTCGCGCAACGGTTCAACGCGTAACAGCGCCGCGCGCCACACCACTTGCATCGGCTGCTCAAGCGCATCCCATACCAGGCTGGTGCGCAGGATGTCGTGGCGGTTGATCACCTGTTGCAGGGCCTGGGCAAATGCGTCCACCTGCTCACGCCGGGCAAAACTGAACAGCGCCTGTTGCTGATACGGATCGCGCTCGTCGGTGATGTGATGGTAGAGCAAGCCCTCCTGCAACGGCGCCAGCGGGTAGACGTCCTGCACGTTGGCCGCGCCGCCGGGAATGCTCGCAACAATGCGCGCCAGGTTGTCAGGATCCAGTTCGGCCAGCTCAGGCGCGTCCATCACGCCGTATTCACTGGCCGCCGCCAAGGCCGCCAGGGTCGGCTGGCCGAACAGCACCTGCACATCGGCACGCAGCCCGACCTGGCGCATGCGTTGCACCAACTGCACGGCCAGCAACGAATGCCCGCCGAGTTCGAAAAAGTGGTCGTGACGCCCGATCTGCTGCACCTGCAACAGCTCGGCCCAGAGTTGCGCCAACAGGGACTCCACCCCGGCGTGCGGGGCTTCATACAGGCGCGTGACGAAGGCATCCTGGGTCGGCGCGGGCAATGCCTTGCGGTCGAGCTTGCCGTTGGCGGTCAGGGGCAGCGCGTCGAGTTGCGTGTAGGCGGCGGGCAGCATGTAGTCGGGCAGCGAGACCTGCAGGTGGGTGCGCAGGGCTTCGATCTGCAGCGCTTCGCGGGGGACGAACCAAGCGAGCAATTGCCCATCGCGTGACTGCACCACGGCTTCCTGTACCTGTGGATGGGTGGCCAGGGCGGATTCGATTTCGCCCAGTTCGATGCGCATACCTCGGATTTTCACCTGGTCGTCGTTGCGCCCCAGGTATTCAAGGTTGCCCTCCGGCAGCCAGCGCGCGAGGTCGCCGGTGCGGTACATGCGGCCTTCGATAAACGGGTCGTCGAGGAAGCGTTCGGCACTGAGTTCGGGGCGGTTGAGGTAGCCCCGTGCGACACCGTTGCCGCCGACGTACAACTCCCCTGCTACACCGATGGGCACCGGGCGTTGCTGTTCATCCAGCAAGTACACCGTCGCATTGGCGATGGGCGCGCCGATGTGCAACGGCTGGCCTACTTCCATGGGACCGGAGGTGGCGACCACCGTGGCTTCGGTGGGGCCGTAGTTATTGATCACCGCGAAGGACTGCGCCTGGGTGAAAGAGCGCAATCGGTCGCCACCGATCAGTAGGGTGCGCAGGGTCGGGTGTTGCAGGCCCTGGCTGAAAGCGTACTCGGCCACGGGCGTCGGCAGGAAGCACACCTGCAGCGGCTGTGCCTGCCACCAACGGAGCAGCGCGTCGATATCTTCGGCGCCGTCGTGAGCCGGCGGCAGGTGCACGGTGGCACCCACGCACAGCGCAGGCCAGACTTCCCAGGCCATCGCGTCAAACCCGAAGCCGGCGACGCTGGCGGTGTGGCTACCGGCGTGCAGGTCGAAAGCCTGGCAATGCCAGTCCACCAGGTTCGCGACGGTGTGATGCTCGACCATCACGCCCTTGGGCAGGCCGGTGGAGCCGGAGGTGTAGATCACATAGGCAAGATTGGAAGGGCTGACCGCTACGCAGGGGTTGGTGCCTAGGTGGAAGGTCGGGCGATCCAGCTGGATCACCGGCACCTCCAGCGCAGGCAAACGTGACAGCAGATCGTGCTGGGTGAGCACCACCACCGGATCGCTGTCTTGCAGCAAATAGTTCAGGCGCTCGGCGGGATGGGCCGGGTCGACCGGCACGTAGCAGGCGCCCGACTTGAGGATCGCCAGCAACCCCACCAACGTCTCCAACCCGCGCCGCGCCAGGATCACCACGCGGTCGTCCGGTTGTACACCGCGTTCCAGCAGTTGATGGGCCAGCGCATTGGCCTGCTGGTTGAGCTGCGCGTAGCTCAACTGCCGGCCTTGGTACACCGCCGCCACGGCGTCCGGCGTACGTGCAGCCTGAGCTTCGATGCGGCCGTGCAGGGTTTGCAGCGGTGCGTTGGGCTGGGCGGTGGCGTTCCAGTGTTGCAGCTGGGCCTGTTCGGCGGGCGTCACCAGGGAGAAATCACTGATCTTCAGCGCGACGTCCTCCAACCCTTGCTCCAGCAGCCAGGTAAAGCGCTGCGCCAGGACAAGTACTTCATCGTGCTGGAAGTACGCTTCGTTGTAGACGCAATGCAGGCACGCGGTGTCCTGGTAACGGTTGCTGCGCAGGTGGATCGCCAGCGGCAACGGCTCATGGTGATTGGACACCTTGACCGCTCGGGCCTCGGTAGTGCCATAGCGCAGTTCATGGTCGTCCTGCTCGAAGGACACTGAAAGGTCGAACAACTGACTGCGATCAGTGCGGCGCAGGCCCAGCTCACGGTTCATCTCACTCAGGGGAAACCGTTGGTGCCGGAAGTCCTGCTTGAGCTGATCACGCACCCCGCGCACCACAGCGCTGAATGGCAACTGCTCATCGAACTGCAAACGCACGGCACTGACCTGGGTGAACAGCCCGACGGTGGAACGAAAACGCGCATTGGAGCGGTTGAGAATCGGCAGCCCTACCACCCACTCCTGGCGCTGGGCGGTGCGCGTGAAATACACATACATCGCCGCCAGCAGCACATGAAATGCCGAGGCCTGGTACCGGTGGGCCACTTGCTCCATACGGTTGAGCAGCGCCACCGGAAACCCTTGGACCAAGGTATTGCTGGACATCCTGGCGGTATACCGGGGCGTCAGTAAAGGCTCCGGCAGCACGCGGTATTTGCTCAGCCAATACCCACGGTCGCGGGCATAGCGGGCCGAGGCGTGATAGCGCTCATCCGCGTCGATGAAGTCGAGATACGACGGCGCCAGCGGCTCCGGTTGCCTGCCTTGTTGCAGGTCGGTGTACAGCCGGGCCAGGGATTGCAGCATCTGGCCGAAGCCCCAGCCATCGAGGATCAGGTGGTGGGCCTGGGTGCCGAGGCGGTAGTGATCGTCATCGAGCTTGACCAGGAAGAAGCGAAACAGCGGCGCGCCCTGCAGGGTGAATGGCAGGGCCATTTGCGCCTGCATCAGCGCCTGGCTGGCGGCCTGTGGATCAGCCTCGCCGGCAACATCATGCAGGGCCAGGTCGACGGGCAACGTGGTAGCGAAGGTCTGCCGAGGCAAACCGTTGGCGTCGGTGTGCAGTTGCGTGCGCAACGCATCGTGCTTGATCACCAATAACTCGATAGCGCGCAGCATCAGGTCTTGCGCGATGGGGCCGGCAAAATCCACATAGCCGCCGATGTTGTACAGCGGCGAATCGCCCACGCGCAGTTGGTCGAGCCAGATGTCCTGTTGGGCGGCGGTAAGGGGGAAGCTGGAGGAATGCTTCATAAGATCCTTCTCATGGGGTTCAGGCACTGGCCGCGCAGGGAGGCCCATTACGACGAATAGGCCGGATTGGAGCATGAGGGATCGGGGCTGTCTGACACCCTAAACCCGGACATCCAAATGGATGGAACAGGCTTGGCTGAGGGTTCATTGCTGAAACGATTAAAGCTGTGTAGGAAATTGGCTATCCATGACCGCTGCCAGCTCTCATTGATTGTTTTAAAAATTAATTATTTTTCTTAATTATCAAATAGTTAATTAACTCTAAAAACCTCTTATGGTTTTTCTAAGCCGGAATTGCCTCTCAGAAACGTCGAATTAATGACGTGGTTTTTATGGCAGGTTGTGTCCCTCGTTTCCGCTACATACGTAGGACGAATCCCCTGGCTAAATACAATCTCGACTACCGACTCTGGTGTGTGAGCAACGGATCGCCCCCGCAGAAGCCCAGAGAGTCTGTTGACGGTTTTCGACATCAAGGATGAGATGGCTATGAGTTTGACCAGCAGTATTGCCAACCCGCAAAGCCCGAATTTCTATGCTGAAATGGGTGAGTTGATTGCCAGCAGTGGCCACGCGGACTTCGCCGCACACATGCTGCACCTGGTGGACAAGTGGGTGCCGATCCACCTGGTGGACCTCAGTGAATGGACCCTCGACGCGCTGCGCGACCGCGTGCTCGATATCAAGCTGCTCGGCAGCGCCGGTCAGACCCAGGACCTGCCGCCGCTGGTGCTGAACTCCATGGACGACCACCCGTTGCTGCGGGAAATGCTCGGCATGCAGGACCCACTGCTGATCCAGTTGAAGGCCAAGGCCAAGAGCGTGTTCCCGCGTGGCACCTCGCACCAGTGCAACCTGGTGTCACGCCAGGGTAACCGGCGCTGTGTGATTTCGTTTTATCGCCCACCCAACCATCGCGGGTTTTCCCTGGCCGAGTTGTCGTTTCTCAAGTGCCTGTCGGACACCCTGCTGCCGTTGATCGAGTGCCATGCCCAGAGCCTGCGCCAGGCGCCCCAACCTGCGGCCGAACCGGCCCACACTTTGCTGGAGCAATCCCAATTGCAGCGTGAGTTCTACAAGCGCCTGTCCCTCGGTGAAATCACCCTGTCGGCTCGCGAACAAGAGGTGTGCCTGGGCCTGCTGACCGGTGGCACCGTGCCGCAAATGGCGGAAAAACTCAGCGTGAAGAACAGCTCCATCGAAACCTACCTCAAGCGCGCCGCGGCCAAGTTGGGCGTGAGTGGTCGGCATGGCCTGGCCAAATGGATGGTTGGCGCCTGATGAATAAATTGAGCGCATTCGCGATGGCAGGGCTGCTCGGCGGCTGCTCGCTGATCCCCGATTATCAACGGCCTGAGGCGCCCGTGCCGGCGCAGTATCCCCAGCAAGGGGTATACGCGCTGGCACAGCCCGGCACGTCGGACTGGCAGCAGTTGTTTCATGACCCGGCGTTGCAACGGTTGATTGGCGAGGCCTTGGTCAACAACCGCGACCTGCGGGTGGCGGCGCTGAACGTCGAGGCGTTCCAGGCGCAGTACCGTATCCAGCGCGCGGACCTGTTCCCGGCCGTCTCTGCCACCGGGGCCGGTCAGCGTCGGCGTTTGCCGGGGGATGTGACCGGCACGGGCAAGCCTGCCATCACGTCGAGCTATTCCGCGACCCTGGGCATTAGCGCCTATGAGCTGGATCTGTTCGGCCGCATCCACAGCCTCAGCGAACAGGCGATGCTCACCTACCTCGGTACCGAAGAGGCCCGACGCAGCGCGCAGTTGAGCCTGGTCGCCAATGTCGCCAATGCCTACCTGACCTGGCGCGCCGACCAGGAACTGCTGGCCCTGGCCCGACAAACCCTGGTCGCCAACGAGCACAGCCTGCGCCTCACCAGCCGCAGTAAAACCGCCGGCAAGGCGTCGGCACTGGACGTGGTGCAAGCCAGTACCAGCGTCGAAAGCACCCGTGCCAGCGTGGCCCGTTATGAGCGCCAGGTCGCCCAAGACCTCAACAGTCTGGCCCTGCTGGTGGGTGGCCCGGTGGACGAACAACTGCCGTCGCGCCCGCTGGCGGATGACTTAGTCGCAAGGGTGCCGGCCGGCCTGCCTTCGGACCTGCTGCAACGCCGTCCGGATATCCTCCAGGCCGAATACCAACTGCGCGCCGCCAATGCCAATATCGGCGCCGCACGCGCTGCGTTTTTCCCGTCAGTGAGCCTCACTGCCAACGCCGGCACCGCCAGTACGGAACTGTCAGGGCTGTTCAAGGCCGGCTCCGGCAGTTGGACGTTCCAGCCGCAGATCAACCTGCCGATCTTCAACGCCGGCAGCCTGCGCGCCAGCCTCGACTACGCCAAGCTGCAAAAGGACATTACCGTGGCGCAGTACGAAAAATCCATCCAGACCGCTTTCCAGGAAGTCGCCGATGGCCTCGCGGCGCGGCAGACCTATACCGACCAGCTGGAGGCACAACGGGATTTCGTCGCGGCCAACCAGCAGTATTACAACCTGGCCGAACACCGCTACCGCAGCGGCGTGGACAGCAACCTCACCTTCCTCGATGCGCAACGTACGCTGTTCAGCTCGCAGCAGGCGCTGATCGTCGACCGCCTGGCACAACTGGTGGCCGAGGTGAAGTTGTACACCGCACTGGGCGGCGCGTGGCAGGTCAACGCAAGCCCGACTGCCGCAGCCGATACTCCCCCGGCGTCACCTGCGCATAACGAAGGAAAAACCGGCTGAAATACGCCGGGTCCTTGAAGCCGAGCTGGTAGCAGATTTCGTTGGCGGAACTGCCGGTGAACAGCAACAGGCGCTTGGCTTCCTGCATCACGCGCTCAAGGATCAGGCGCTTGGACGGCAGGTCGGCCAGGCGCCGGCACACCTCATTCAGGCGAGCCTCGGTCACGCCAATCCCCACGGCATAGCGCGCCAGCGGCCAGTGTTCCAGGTAGTGCGCCTCGATCAACTCGTTGAAGCGATGGAAGATGCGCAGGTCTTCGTGGCGGGTCGGCCGCGCCGGTAACGAGTGGGCGCACAGCCGCAGCAGGCGGATCATGATCAGCCGCGTAAGGCTGTCCAGGGCCGCCGCGCGCCCTGCCCGTCCGGCGTTGATCTCATCGCTCAACTCTTCGAACAATCGATCCAGGCCTTGATCACCCGCCGTCAACGCCACGCAGGCGGCGCCGGAGGCCAGGCTGGGGTCGGCGTCGATCAACCCCCAGACCAACTGCTGACGAACCGTCAGCACGTGCCCATCGGCATCCGCCTCGGTGACAAAGGCGTGGGGCACCGTGGGCGGCGTGAGGAAGAACATCGGCCCGGACTCCACATACTGGCGGTCGTCCAGGTACACCCGCACCGCGCCACTTTTCACGTAATGCACCTGGAAAAACCGGTCATGCCGGTGCACGGGCATGTTGCGCCCGAAAAAGCCCGCCAGGTTGCCGAGCTTGTCGTAGTGCACCTCGGCATCGCTGTAACGCTGGTCGTAGACCTGCCCGATATTGATATTGGGAATCGGCTGCACGCTGCCCCCTTGTTGTTATTTGAATGCCAGGGATTTTGCCACGCTTGACGGTAGTTAACATATTAATTATAACGTTAACAACTTAACGAACTGCCTATGCAGCAGTCGCCACCGTCAGGAGAAACGCATGAGCCGTACCCTGCATGATGTTGCCAGCGGCACCCTGTTCGGCGTTGCGCTGAACTACCAGGGCCTGCTGGACCAGCATCTCGCCGCCTTCCAGCAGGCGCCCTACCAGAAGCCGCCGACCAAGCCGGTGCTGTTTATCAAGACCCCGAATACGCGCAACCAGCACGATGCGGTGGTGCTTCACCCACAGGGCGAACGCCTGCAACCCGGCCCGGCATTGGGTGTGGTGATCGGCCAGCGTGCCAGCCGCGTCAGCCTGGACAATGCCATGGCCCATGTGGCCGGTTATGTGGTGGTCAACGAATTCAGCCTGCCGGAAGACAGCTACTACCGCCCCGCCGTCAAAGCCAAATGTCGCGATGGGTTCTGCGCGCTGGGGCCGGCGTTCGTGCCACAGGACCAGGTGGGCAACCCCAACCAACTGAGCCTCAAGCTGTGGGTCAACGGCGAACTGCGCCAGGAAAACTCCACCGCGAACTGGGTGCGGGACATCCCGCAATTGATCGCCGAAATCAGCGAGTTCATGACCCTGTACCCCGGCGACGTGCTGATCACCGGCACGCCCGAAGGCCGCGTGGATGTGGTGCCGGGCGACACCGTTGAAGTCGAGATCAGTGGCGTGGGCCGCCTGACCAACCATATCCAAGCGGAGACCCCGGCATGAAACGCGCACGCATTCGCTATGAAGATAAGATCCACGCCGTAACGGTCGAAGTCGACAATGCCGTGCGCCTGGACGACGGTCGCTTGCTCGCGGAAGATCAGGTCGAGTGGCTGCCCCCGGCCACCGGCAACATGTTCGCCCTCGGCTTGAACTACGCCGACCACGCCGCCGAACTGGCCTTTACGCCACCGACCGAGCCGCTGGCCTTCATCAAGTCCGTCGGCACCTACACCGGCCACCGCCAGGTCACCTGGCGCCCGGACAATGTCGCCTACATGCACTACGAGTGCGAGCTGGTGGCGGTGATCGGCAAGGCCGCACGCAACGTCAAACGTGCCGATGCGCTCGACTACCTGGCCGGCTACACAGTGTGCAACGACTACGCGATCCGCGACTACCTGGAAAACTACTACCGCCCCAACCTGCGCGTGAAAAACCGCGACGCCACCACTCCGGTCGGCCCGTGGATCGTCGACGTGGCCGATGTGCCCAACCCAGGCAACCTGACCCTGCGTACCTGGATCAACGGTGAACTGCGCCAGGAGGGCAGCACCCGCGACATGATTTTCGACATCCCCTACCTCATCGAATACCTGTCCAGCTTCATGACCCTGCAACCCGGCGACATGATCGCCACCGGCACGCCCGAGGGCCTGGCCGATGTGGTGCCTGGCGATGAAGTGGTGGTGGAAGTCGAAGGCGTGGGCCGCCTGGTCAACCGAATTGTCAGCGAGGCGGAGTTCTTCTCCGCCCGGAAAGAGGCGTAAGCAGCATGATCAAACACTGGATCAACGGCCGCGAGGTCGAAAGCAAAGACACCTTTATCAACTACAACCCGGCCACCGGCGAGGCGATTGGTGAAGTGGCCAGCGGCGGCTCGCAAGAAGTCGCCCAAGCCGTGGCGGCAGCCAAGGAAGCCTTCCCCAAGTGGGCCAACACCCCGGCCAAGGAGCGCGCACGCCTGATGCGCAAGCTCGGTGAATTGATCGAACAGAACGTGCCACACCTGGCCGAGCTGGAAACCCTCGACACCGGCCTGCCGATCCACCAGACCAAAAACGTGCTGATCCCAAGGGCGTCGCACAACTTCGACTTCTTTGCCGAAGTCTGCACACGCATGGACGGCCACAGCTACCCAGTGGACGACCAGATGCTCAACTACACCCTCTACCAACCGGTAGGCGTGTGCGGGTTGGTGTCGCCGTGGAACGTGCCGTTCATGACCGCCACCTGGAAGACCGCGCCGTGCCTGGCACTGGGTAATACGGCGGTGCTGAAGATGTCGGAACTGTCGCCGCTGACCGCCAATGAACTGGGGCGCCTGGCGGTGGAGGCCGGCATCCCCAACGGCGTGCTCAACGTGATCCAGGGCTATGGCGCCACGGCCGGTGATGCGCTGGTGCGCCACCCGGACGTGCGGGCAATTTCCTTTACCGGCGGCACCGCCACCGGCAAGAAGATCATGCAGACCGCCGGCCTGAAGAAGTACTCCATGGAGCTGGGCGGCAAGTCGCCGGTGCTGATCTTTGAGGACGCCGATCTGGAACGCGCCCTCGACGCGGCGCTGTTCACCATCTTCTCCCTGAACGGCGAGCGCTGCACCGCCGGCAGCCGGATCTTTATCCAGGAAAGCGTGTACCCGCAGTTCATCGCCGAATTCGCGGCGCGCGCCAAACGCCTGATCGTCGGTGACCCACAGGATCCGAAGACCCAAGTCGGTTCGATGATCACCCAGGCGCATTACGACAAGGTCACCGGCTACATCAGGATTGGTCTCGAGGAAGGCGCCACCTTGCTCGCCGGCGGCCTGGAACGCCCGGCCAACCTGCCGGCGCATTTAAGCAAAGGCCAATTTATCCAACCGACTGTGTTTGCCGATGTGAACAACAAAATGCGCATCGCCCAGGAAGAAATCTTCGGCCCGGTGGTGTGCCTGATCCCGTTCAAGGACGAAGCCGAGGCCCTGCAATTGGCCAATGACACCGAATACGGCCTGGCCTCCTACATCTGGACCCAGGACATCGGCAAGGCCCATCGCCTGGCGCGCGAGATTGAAGCCGGCATGGTATTTATCAACAGCCAGAACGTGCGCGACCTGCGCCAGCCGTTCGGCGGGGTCAAGGGCTCCGGCACCGGGCGCGAAGGTGGCCAGTACAGCTTTGAAGTGTTTGCCGAGATCAAGAACGTGTGCATTTCCATGGGCAGCCATCACATCCCGCGTTGGGGCGTGTAACACCAGGTAATGCGCTCCAACAAAAATAATGAATCTGGAGAATCATCATGGGCGAAGTGGTCCTGGCAGCGAAGATCTGCCACGTACCGTCGATGTACCTGTCGGAACTGCCCGGCAAGCATCACGGCTGTCGCGAAGCGGCGATTGCCGGGCACAAGGAAATCGGCCGTCGCGCCCGCGAGCTGGGCGCCGACACGGCGGTGGTGTTCGACGTGCACTGGCTGGTCAACAGTGGTTACCACGTCAACTGCGGCGAGCAGTTCCAGGGCACCTACACCAGCAACGAGCTGCCGCATTTCATCAAGAACATGGACTACGCCTACCCCGGCTGTCCCGATCTGGGCGAGTTGATCGCTGCCGAGGCCAACGCGGCCGGCGTGCGCAGCATGGCCCATAACATCCCGAGCCTGGAGCTGGAATACGGCACGCTGGTGCCCATGCGCTACATGCACATGGGTGTGCCGGAGGATGAGAAATTCAAAGTCATTTCCATCGCCGCCTGGTGCGCGTGGCATCGCCTGGAAGACAGTTTTGCATTCGGTGCCGCTGTGCGCCGGGCCATCGAGAAGAGCGACCGCAAGGTGCTGGTGCTGGCCTCCGGCTCGCTGTCGCACCGTTTTTCGGATGACCGCCAAGCCGAAGCGAATATCCACAACTGGACCCGCGAGTTCGACAAGCAGGTGGACCTGCACGTGGTGGAGATGTGGAAGCAAGGCCGCTTCAAGGAGTTCTGCGCGATGCTGCCGGACTACGCCGAACACTGCTTCGGCGAAGGCAAGATGCACGACACCGCCATGCTCCTGGGGCTGCTCGGTGGGCCGGATTATGCCAAGCCGGCCGAGATCATCACGCCGCCATTCGGCAGCTCGGGCACCGGTCAGATCAACGCGATTTTCCCGCTGTAAACCTGGGAGAAACCCATGCCGCATTTTATCGCCGAGTACACCGACAACATCGAACAACAGGCCGACCTACCCGGCCTGTTTGAACAGGTCCACCGCGTGCTGGGAGACAGTGGCGTATTCCCCCTCGGCGGTATCCGCAGCCGTGGCGTGCGCCTGGACACCTGGCGCATGGCCGACGGCAAGCACGACTACGCCTTTGTGCACATGACCCTCAAGGTCGGCCACGGTCGCGACCTGGCCACGCGCCAAGCGGTAGCCGAGGCGTTGTTTGCGGTGATCACCACGCACTTCGCCGAGCTGCAGGCGCAACGTTTGCTGGCGCTGTCGTTCGAGATGGTCGAGCTGCACCCGCAGCTGAATTTCAAGCAGAACAATGTGCATGCGTTCTTGAATAACCCGACGGGGTAGATCCCGTCACTCCCCTCACGGCCTCTCAGACAAAAAGTACAACATCATGAGCACAGCCCAATCGACTGCCAGCCGCGTGCTGGCCGAGCATGACCGCACCCATCGTTCAGTGACGTGGCGCCTGATGCCGCTGTTGCTGGTGTGTTACCTGTTCGCCCATCTGGACCGCATCAACATCGGCTTCGCCAAGATGCAGATGAGCAGCGACTTGCAGTTCAGCGACACGGTGTACGGCTTCGGCGCCGGGTTGTTCTTTATCGCCTATGCGTTGTTTGGCGTGCCGAGCAACATGGCGCTGGACCGCGTCGGCCCGCGGCGCTGGATCGCCAGCCTGATGGTGGTGTGGGGCCTGCTGTCCACCGGCATGCTGTGGGTAGAAAGCGCCAAGGGCTTCTACGTGCTGCGCTTTTTGCTGGGGGTGGCCGAGGCCGGTTTTTTCCCAGGCATCCTGGTGTTTCTCAACCGCTGGTACCCGGCACGCCGCCGCGCCCAGGTCACCGCATTGTTTGCCATCGCCGTACCCATGGCCGGCGTGCTGGGCGGGCCGTTGTCCGGGGCGATCCTCGAACATTTCCATGATGTGGGTGGCCTGCGCGGCTGGCAGTGGATGTTCCTGATTGAAGGCTTTCCGGTGGTGCTGCTCGGGCTGGTGGTGCTCAAGTGGTTGCCGGATGGTTTTGAATCGGTGCACTGGCTGACGGCCGAGCAAAAGCAACAGTTGCAGGCCCAATTACGTAGCGAAGAACAGCGCAAGACCATCACCTCGTTCGGCGGCATCCTGCGCGACCCGCAGGTGTGGTTGCTGGTGGCGGTGTATTTCGCGGTGATGCTGGCGGTGAACACCCTGGCGTTCTGGATGCCCACGCTGATCCACGGCGCCGGTATCGGCCGCGACAGCCAGGTCGGCCTGCTGAGTGCCGTGCCGTACCTGGCCGGGTGTTTTTTCATGATCGGCTGCGGGCGTTCGTCCGACCGCCACCGCGAACGTCGCTGGCACCTGTGCGTGCCGCTGCTGATGGCTGCCGTCGGCATTGCCGTGGCCGGCCTGGCGCCAGGCAACCCTCTGCTGGTGATGGGCGGGTTGGTGGTCGCCGGCATGGGCGCCAGCGCGGCCTTGCCGATGTTCTGGCAACTGCCGCCAGCGTTTCTCTCCAACACCACCCAGGCGGCCGGTATCGCCATGATCAGCTCGTTCGGCAGCGTCGCCGCGTTCCTCGCGCCGTACCTGATCGGCTGGATGCGCGACGCGACCCAGAGCGCCAGCCTGGCGCTGTACGTACTCGCTGTATTTATCGCCCTCGGCGGCCTGCTGGTGCTACGCACCCACGCCGCCATCGTCAATCCCCGTTAAGGACCGTTGCCATGCTCGACTCCCAGCAAATTCTTGCGGCCGCTGCCCACCTGGACCGCGCCGAACGCAGTCGCGAACAGGTGCGCCAGTTTTCCCTCGACTACCCCGGCATCACCCTTGAGGACGCCTACGCCATCCAGCGCGCCTGGGTTGCGCAAAAGATCCAGGACGGGCGCACGCTGAAGGGCCACAAGATCGGCCTCACCTCGCGCGCCATGCAGGTTTCGTCAAACATCACCGAACCGGACTACGGCGCCCTGCTCGATGACATGTTCTTCGACGAAGGCAGCGACATTCCCTTCGAACGCTTCATCGTGCCGCGGGTGGAAGTGGAGCTGGCGTTTATCCTCGGCAAACCCCTCAAGGGCCCGAACTGCACGGTGTTCGATGTGCTCGACGCCACCGAATGGGTGATCCCGGCGCTGGAGATCATCGACGCACGCATCCAGCAGGTCGACCCGCAGACCAACGCGACGCGCAAGGTGTTTGACACCATCTCCGACAACGCCGCGAATGCCGGCGTGGTGCTGGGCGGCCGTGCCGTGCGCCCCACCGAGATCGACCTGCGCAAAGTGCCGGCGGTGCTGTACCGCAACGGCGTGATCGAGGAATCCGGCGTTTCCGCCGCCGTGCTCAACCACCCGGCCAAAGGCGTGGCCTGGCTGGCGAACAAACTGGCGCCGTATGACGTGACCTTGCTGCCGGGGCAGATCATTCTCGGCGGCTCGTTCACGCGCCCGGTCGCGGCCCGTCCTGGCGACACCTTCCACGTCGACTACGACCTGCTCGGCTCGATTGCCTGTCGCTTCGTCTGAACCCTGGAGATTGCCATGGACATGCCCGTCAACCGCTTCAAACAACGCCTGCGCAACGGCGACATACAGATCGGCCTGTGGCTCGGCCTGGCCGACGCCTATTGCGCGGAACTGGCCGCGAATGCCGGTTTCGACTGGCTGCTGATCGACGGCGAACATGCGCCCAACCACCTGCAAGGCATGCTCGCCCAGTTGCAGGCCGTGGCAC
Source organism: Pseudomonas reactans (assembly GCF_013387025.1). Lineage (NCBI taxonomy): Bacteria > Pseudomonadati > Pseudomonadota > Gammaproteobacteria > Pseudomonadales > Pseudomonadaceae > Pseudomonas > Pseudomonas reactans. The sequence goes on from NZ_JACAQP010000011.1 coordinate 23,392, forward strand.
CCTACCCCAGCCAGGCGCTGATTCGCCCGGTGATCGGTGACAGCGCATTGATCAAGCAGTTGCTGGATATCGGCGCCCAGACCCTGCTGGTGCCTATGGTCGAAAGTGCCGCCCAGGCCCGCGAACTGGTGCGCGCCCTGCGTTATCCGCCCCAAGGGATCCGGGGTGTGGGCAGTGCACTGGCGCGGGCTTCACGTTGGAACAGCATCCCTGGCTACCTCGACCAGGCGGATGAACAGATGTGCCTGCTGGTGCAGATCGAAAACCTTGAAGGCCTGGCCAACCTGGATGAGATTGCCGCCGTCGAGGGCGTGGACGGCGTGTTTATCGGCCCGGCGGATTTGAGTGCGTCGATGGGGCATCGCGGCAACCCTGGGCATCCCGAGGTGCAGGTGGCGATTGAGGACGCGATCGGGCGCGTCGTGCAGTCGGGCAAGGCGGCGGGGATTCTGAGTGCGGATGAAAGCCTGGCGCGGCGCTATATCGAGTTGGGCGCGACGTTTGTCGCGGTGGGCGTGGATACCACTGTGTTGATGCGTGGGTTGCAAGCGCTGGCCGGGACATTCAAAGGGGCTTGCGAGGCCAACTACGCAGGCAGCGTGTACTGAGATCCCCTGTGGGAGCTGGCTTGCCTACGATGGCGATGTATCAGTGACAAATAAGCCAGCTGACCCGCCGCTATCGCAGGCAAGCCAGCTCCCACATTTGCCCTGCGCAGAGTCAGGAATTGCTTCAACGCTTGATATTGATGTTCTTCAAGTCATCCAGCAGACCCAGCAGGGTCTGCAACTTCTCCTCGCCCAACTGATCCTGCAAGCGCTGGTAGTTGGCCTCCATGCATTGGCTCATGGACTCGAAACTCGCCTTGCCCTTGTCGGCCAATGTCACCAGCACCCGGCGCTGATCCTGCTCGGCTTTGCGCCGGTGCACCATGCCGGCGGTTTCCATGCGCACCAGCACGCCGGTCATGCTCGGCTTGAGGATGCAGGCCAGTTCGGCCAGTTGGTAAATCTCCAGCTCACCGTGTTGCTCAAGGATGCGGATGATGCGCCACTGCTGTTCGGTCAGGCCGTGTTCATTCAGGGAAGGACGGAAAAAACTCATAGCGGCTTCGCGCGCCTGCAGCAAGGCCAGGGTCAGGGACTGTCGAGGTTTGGACATAGGAATCAGGGTCACGAGGTATTTAGTTAATAATTTAACGAAACTCTAGCATTCCCAGACGGCGAGCGCGCTATAACTTGTCTAGCGCACTGCCCATGGCGCGCAGAATCAAAAGCCTGGGCACGCAGGATCAAGACTTCCACCCCGCCAGGGCCCCTAATGGAGGCATCCGCTTTAGAGCCTTCCTTCACCTTTTCAGGCTGCGCCATGATCAACATCGAAACCCCCACGTATTACACCGCCACCAAGAAATACAACCTCAGCTTCCCGACCCTGGAACAGGACATCGACGCCGATGTGGTGGTGATCGGCGGCGGTTTCTCCGGCATCAACACGGCCCTGGAACTGGCGGAAAAAGGCATCACCAATATCGTCGTGCTTGAGGCACGTTACCTGGGCTTTGGCGGCACCGGCCGCAATGGCGGGCAGATCATGGCAGGCATCGGCCATGACCTGGAGAAGATCAAGAAAGACGTCGGCGAAGACGGCCTGCGCCAGGTGTTCGAGATCAGCGACCTGGGCGCCGACATCATCAAGAGCCGCATCGCCAAGTACAACATCGACGCAGACTTCTGCCACGGCTACGGCTACATGGGTTTCAATGCCCGCCAGGAAAAAACCCTGCGCGCCTGGGAAAAGGACTTCAAGTCGATCAACAGCCAGCACGAGATCCGCTTCCTCGGCGGTTCCGACGTGCAGCAGATCATTGGTTCCAAAGCCTACAGCAGCGCCTTGCTGCACATGGGCGGCGGGCACGTGCATTCGCTGAACCTGCTGCTGGGCGAAGCCACCGCACTGGCCAGCCATGGCGTGCGGATTTTCGAGAACAGCCCGGCGTTGGAGGTCAGCTATGGCGAGCGCATCACCGTGCGCACCGGTCGCGGGTCAGTGCGCGCCAGCAAGTTGCTGTGGGCCTGTGACAGTTTCCTCAACAAGCTGGAGCCGGAGCTGCACCGTTCGACCATCAACACCTACGCGTTCCAGATGATGACCGAGCCATTGTCCGAGGAACTGATCCAGCGCATCAGCCCGATTCGCGGGGCCTACAGCGACATCCGCCCAGTGATCGACTACTACCGCGTCACCAACGAGAACCGCCTGCTGTTCGGCGCCGCCACGCCGCTGGTGGAGCATATTCCCGGCGACCTCAAGGCGTGGAACCGCAACCTCATGCTGAAGATCTTCCCCTACCTCAAGGACGTGAAGATCGACCTGGCCTGGGGCGGCCCGATGGCGTGCAGCCCCAACCTGTTCCCCCAGATCGGTACCTTGCCGGGGCGCAGCAACGCGTTTTTCGTGCAGGGCTATTCCGGCTTCGGCGTGACGCCCAGCCACATCATCTGCAAGGTCCTGGCCGAAGGCATGAGCGAAGGCTCGGCGCGCTATGACCTGGTCAGCTCGATTCATCGCCCGACCATCCTCGGCAAGGACGCGATCCGGCCCTTGCTGCTGACGGCGGGCAAATCCTGGCACCAACTGTCCGGTTATTGGAACGGGCGCCGCTAACCCCCTTTTTTCCTCATCAGGAGCAACTGCCATGACCCTCACTACGCTCAAACACAACATCCAGCTGTCGGAACTCGACCCCTGGGGCACCGTGGCCGACCTCGGCTCGCAGATTCTCGAAGGCGAAGTGCGTGCCTTCGGCAAGATGACCTTCGGCGCGCCCACCGACCCGGTCAGCAGCGCCTATTTCGGCACCACCCAGGGCAAGTTCCGCATGGTCTACCCGTTTGCCGAACAGGCCACGGTGGTTACCGGCGAAGTGCTGCTCACCGACGAGTCCACTGGCCAAACCACGCGCTACAAAAGCGGTGATAGCTGGTTCGTGACCAAGGGCACGCCGGTGCTGTGGGAAGTGGTCAGCGAGAGCTTCGTCAAACACTACTTTGCCGTCGTGTAAGGGAGGCGTTGCCATGACGAGTTCTTCTGACTGGATCACCGTCGGCGCGTTGGCCGACGGTTTCGCCCCGGATGCGTTCATCCTGCCCAACCTCGCCGAACTGGCGGGCCAGACCTTCACCCTGCACTTCGCCAACGGCTGGCAGATCGAACACCGCTTCGAGCAAGACCGCCTGGCCTGGCACGCTGCCGACGGCCACTCCAGCGGCAGTGCGGCGTACCGCGCCACTTCGATCCGCCCAGGCCTTTACCTGGTGGATTTCATCAAGCATGAGGCCGGGCAGAGTTGGTCGATCAGCCTGGTACTGGACACGCCGAACGCCTCATTCACTGCGGTGATCGGACGCCTGCCAGACCCGGCCGAGACCCACGAAGGTCTTTATCACCGCGCCCTCGCCGGTAAACCGCTGACCTCGGTCGAAGTCGACTTCCTCCACGGCAGCCTCGACCGCCCATGGCAGGCCGGCCACTGCCTGCATGCACCGACCGACGAACTGGTCGGTCTGCGTAACCAGTACCGCTACAGCCCCAGCGAAGTCTACGAACACATCTACCTCAACGAGCGCTTCTACGCCTGGCAATGCTTGAAGGGCGTAGAGCAAGGCCTGTGCGACACCGACCGCTGCCATTACTACAAGATCGCCGAGCAGCTGTACCTGTTCGTGTGGCAGGAGAAGATCGTGCCGACTCTCGGCCTGGTGCTGATCGACCTGCAGCAGCACCGCAGTGACGGCAAGATCTTCGGTTATGCGGGCGCGTCCTTCGATGCGCTGTCGAACTTCCCCATCAGCTCGTATTGCCAGGTGCTCAACCGCACGGAGTATCCCGATGACTGAGCCGCGCACGGTGGTGATCACCGGCGCCGGCACAGGCATCGGCGCCGCGTGTGCCCGGTTGTATGCCCAAGAAGGTGCACGCCTGGTGCTGATCGGGCGGCGCCGTGAGCCATTGGAACAGGTCGCGCAGGAGACTGGCGGCCTGATCCTGGTGGGCGATGCCGCCTGCCCGCAGACCTGGGACGGGTTTATCCAACAGATCAGCGAGCGTTATGGACGCCTCGATGTACTGCTGGCCTGTGCCGGCGGGCATGGCCTGGGCAGCGCGACCCAGACCAGCCCAGCCACCTGGGAAAGCGCCCTGCGCAGCAACCTGGACAGCGCGTTCTACAGCGCCCGCGCCTGCTTGCCACTGTTGCAGGAAAGCGCGGGGGCTATCGTGCTGATCGGCTCCATCGCCTCCTTGGCGGCGGGGCCCGAGGTGTGCGGCTACACCACGGCCAAGCATGCGTTGCTCGGGCTCAATCGCTCGCTGGCGCGGGACTATGGGCCGCACGGTGTGCGAGTGAACGCGGTGTGCCCCGGCTGGGTGCGCACGCCCATGGCCGACGCGGAAATGCAGCCGTTGATGGACACCTATGGCGACACCTTGCAGCAGGCCTACGACCGGGTCTGCGCCGACGTGCCGCTGCGCCGGGCGGCCAGTGCCGAAGAGATCGCCACGGTGTGTCGCTTCCTGGCGTCCAGTGATGCGTCGATCATTACCGGGGCGACGTTGGTGGCCGATGGCGGTTCCAGCATTGTCGACGTGCCGACCCTGGCGTTCGCGCACTTGGAGAATGCCCATGACTGACCTGGATTTCAGCGGGCAAGTGGTGTTGGTCACCGGCGGTGCCCAGGGGATCGGCCGGGGCATCGTCGAGGCGTTTGCCAGGCGTGGTGCTCGGGTGGTGATTGCCGACCGGCAGCGGGAACAGGCTGAGGCGGTGGCGACTGAGTTGTCCGCGCAGGGCTATCCGGTTGAAGCGGTCGGCGTCGACCTGGCGGAATCAACGGCGGTGTTTGAGTGCGTTCAAAGGCTGCCACGCCTGGATATCCTGGTGCACAACGCCGGGTATTTTCCGCTGACGGCCTTTGAAGACATTACCCCGGACATCCTGCAGCGCACCCTGGCGGTCAACCTGTCGGCGCTGTTCTGGCTGACCCAGGCCGCACTGCCTGCGTTTCGCGAACAGGGCCGGGGCTGTGTGCTGGTGACCTCTTCGGTGACCGGCAACCGCGTCGGTTACCCGGGCCTCAGCCATTACGCGGCGTCCAAGGCCGGGGTCAACGGGTTTATCCGCAATGCGGCGCTGGAACTGGCGCCGTTGAAGGTTCGGGTCAATGGCGTGGAACCGGGCATGATCGCCACACCGGCGATGGGTAACCTGGGTGACGCCGCGCTGAATGACACGATCGCCAGCCGTGTGCCCCTGGGTCGATTGGGCGCAGCAGCGGATATTGCCGGAGCCATGTTGTTCCTGGCATCTGAGCTGGCCAGCTACGTTACCGGGCAGACCTTGGTGGTGGACGGCGGGTCCACTCTGCCAGAAGTCTGAAAATCGATTCAAATGTGGGAGCGGGCTTGCTCGCGAATGCGGTGGATCAGTCAAAGTATGTGCTGACTGGTCTACCGCATTCGCGAGCAAGCCCGCTCCCACATTGGCTATACAACGTTTTTGCCGACCGCGATCCCGTGCTTATGCCCCCACCGCCTGCATCCGGCTCGAACGGAAATCCTTGGGCGACACCTCGAATTGCTTCTTGAACGACCGGCTGAAATGCGCCGAATCGGTAAAGCCCCACTTGTAGGCAATCGAGGTGATCGACTCGCTGCGCAGGAACGGGTTGGTCAAGTCATCCGCACTGCGTTTGAGCCGCGCGCGCTGGATGTAGCGGCAGACGCTGTCGTCCTGCTCTTCGAACAGACGGTACAGGTGACGCACCGAGATATTCAGCCGATTGGCCAGGCCGATCGGGCTGAGGCCAGGCTGGCTCAGGGACTCATCGATGACCTTCTGCACGTAGCTGCGCAGGTTGTTGCCCTGCAACGCTGCCAGACCCTCGCGACACTCGTCGCCCTGCTCAAGCGCCGAGCCGAGCAGCGACACAAAGGCGGTTTGCAGCGCCTCTAATTCACCTGCGCCGTCTTCGGTGTCGTCCTTGCACAGTTGGTCCATCAGCACATGCAGCATGCGCCCGCAGGCCTTGGTCGAGGAGATCTTGCCAAAGGCACGCGCGTCGCCGCCCAGATGCTTGCACACCTGCGGGCGTGATAGTGACAGGGAGGCGTGTTCGATGAGGCCGAAGGGGGTGATTTCGATGGAGCCTACCGAGTCCATCAGCAGCATCTCGCCGGGGGCCAGTTGCAGGGTCTGGCCGTTCTGTACGATCTGTGAGTAGCCGCTGCGCTGGCTGACCAGGAAGCAATCCTGGTCGTTGTCGTGGTCGGCATGGTGCGCCGGGCGTTTGATCAGCCCGGCATTGGTGCGCAGGATCGCGACGCCGCGTGGCAGGTCTTTGATCTCGCCGATGAACAGTGAGCGGTTGAATGCCAGTTCGGTGTCGAAGTAACCGCACGCGGCGCGTAGGTCGCGGGTCCAGGTGTCCAGCCCGTCGTGGGCATGCTGTGGGATGCTCATGGGGTGTCTCCGCAAAGGATTCTTTTTGTTGTTCTGGCGCAATAGTTAACATGTTATCTATATGCACGCAACAACAACCTGTTTGCCCTTTGCAGAAGCACTAATGATGCCAATCAGAGGTTCGACAACACGCGATTCAATCCGGCCAGCGCCGCGAGTAAGTGACTGCGTTGCGCGGGACTCAAGGCGATGTAGCGTCGAAAGGCCGGTAAACGATTGACCACCTCACTGCCGCCCATATGCTCCAGGCGCACGCACCATTGCTGACCTTGCAGCTCGATGCGCAGGCGCTTGAAATCCAGCGGCATCAGCGCCTGGAACACCTCGTCGTCCGCGATCAGGCGCGCCTGCAACTCACGCCCCAATGCCTGATTGCCGGAGCGGCGCCGTACACGAATGCCAGTGCGTCGAATCGCGCCGCCATGGTGCACTTCGAAGCTCGCTGTGCCTCCTGTCGCAGCAGGCACACGCAGAACAAACTCAGTCAACACCAGGTGCATCAACAACTGCGACTCGGTGCGTTCGACGATCTCGAACGCCACGCCGTCCACTTCAAGTGTCGCCAACCCGAGGTTGCGCCGCAGATGTGCCAGGGTCACTCCCGGTCGGTAGCCTGCCGGCGCGCGCTCGGCGCGAAACAGCTCAAACAGTCTTTGCCGCAAAGTCGCCATAACGCTCATCGGCCAGCTCCGGTTGATGACTGAATTCCTTTGCCAATACGTCCTCCACGGCGGCCGGCTTGAAGGGGTTGACCTTTTGCACCACCAGGGTCCAGAACAGCGCGTACGCGGCGGTGCCGCCCAGCATCACGCCAAAGGGTACGTAGATGTCCGCCGGGTTCATGCCCGGTGGCGTGATGAACCACATGCCCAGCAGGATGCCGATGCTCGACACGATCTGTGGCAGTGGGAACCACGGCGAGCGATACGCCCGTGGCAGGTCCGGCCGACGGATGCGCAGGCTCACCACCGAGATCGTCACCAGCAGGTAGGCAAAGCTCCACGCACACACCGCCGCCAGCACCAGGTGCATGATGTTGTCGGTGTTGCCGCCCAGGTACAGCGCGTGCAGGCAAGGAATCAGCATCGCCACCAGGATGCACAGCAGCGGCGTCTTGAAGCGTGGGTGCAGGTAAGTGAAGACTTTGGGCAACGCCCCATCCACCGCCATGCCGTAGAGAATCCGTGGCACGCCGGCCATCAAGGTGTTGATGGTGGCCGCGCCGGCAAACAGGAAGCCGATGCCCAGCCACAGCGGACCGATTTGGCCCATCACTTGTTCGGCGAATTTGGGGATGGCCATGGGTGTGTCCAGCAGGTGCACGCCGGAGGCGGCATCGAGTACCACGTTTTCTACTTGGCGTTTCATCGCTGCGCCGTAGATGAACATGCACGTGGCCACGCCCATCAGCCCCAACATCATGGCGCGCGGCATCACCTTGGCCGATTGGCGCAGGTCTGGCGCCAGCGGTGTGACGAATTCGCAGCCGACAAACATGAACATCGCCATGCCCACCAACGACAGCACGGTGATCAGGTCGGTGCCCACCAGCGACTCACCGAACCAGCCATCCAACTGCACGGCGGGCGCGGCGATCAGGCCCAGCACACCGAACACCATCAGGGTGGTCCACATGCCGAAGGTGAGGATGATTTCCGCGCGGCCAAACGCGCTGACACCAAACGCGTTCAGCACACCAAAGACAATCACGAAGCCGACGCCCAGCAGCCACGAACCGCCGGCCGACTCGGCCAAGGTGTTGAGGTGTTCGAAGTTCACCAGGGCCATGACCCCGGACAGGATGGTTTCGGCGGTGCCGGCGAACACATGCACGATCAGGTAGGCCGACAAGGTGCCGGTGATCGCGAAAAACCGCCCCATGCCGCAGTTGATGTAGTCGTACACCGAGCCGGTGGTGGGCAGGATTGAGGCGGCCTCGGCGAAGGTGGTGGCCTGGGCCAGCATCATCACCACGGCGATCAGCATCGCCAGGGCAAACGCACTGCCGCCGATGCCAAAGCCCATGGTGGCGGTGAGAATCACCGGGCTGGCCATGATCAGGCCAATGGTGCTGGCCAAGGCGGTGGGGAAACCTACCGTGCCTCGGTTGAGGTGCGCGGTGAGTCGGTCGTTGATCGACATGATGGGGTCCTCGAAAGCGGTTTTTTTTAATGTGTCAGCACTCTGCGCCCCACTCGAGTTGATCGTCTTGCCCCTGTCTGCCGCCGGTTTTGTTGCTCCCTGCCACAGCGTAGGGCGTGGCGGCCTGGGTCAATTCCCTGGCACGCAGAGAAAAGACTTCGCCCTCCGCGCTCGCCCTAATGCGCCCTCACTCTTAACCAAGATGGGGACAATAACAATGGAGCACACACTGAAAAATCGCCGCCTGCGCCAGGCGGTCGGCCTGGGTATTGCGCTGCTGATGGGCCAGGCCCAGGCCATCGAGTTGTATGCCGATGCCGACACCAGGGTCACCGGCAACTTCCTCGCCGTCTATGGGATGTTCAACAGCCCGAAGAACTACGATGGGCGCAGCGGCGGTTCCACCTGGCGTGAGGCCTTTATCAAATACGGCCTGAGCGTGGACCAGAGCCTCGGCGCCTTGGGCGGCGTGTATGGCACGGCCAACCTGGTGAGTTCCGGCACCTGGGGCGATGGCGATGCGTCCGGGGTGACCACAGGCAAGGAGCGCACCACCAAGTTTGACGAAGCCTTTGCCGGCTGGCGCTCCGGCGATCTGTTCCCAGCCTTGGGCAAGGACGGCGTGGACCTGTCGTTCGGCCGCCAAATCATCATGCTGGGCGACGGTTTCCTGATCAATGATGACGGCCCCAACCTCGGCAAGGGCATGGGCGATGGGGAATTCAACCGTGGCGGCGCCTACTACATCGCCGCGCGTCATGCGTTCGACAAGACCGCCGTGATCCGCCTGGGCGGCAAGGACGGCGTGCATGGCAGCCTGATGTGGATCAAGTCCGACAACCCCGCCCAGGCCATGACCGAAATGGCCGCCGGCACCCTGGAATACAGCGCCGCACCGGGCACCCTCGGGCTCACCTACATTCACGGCATCGACGTGGACGAGCGCTTCGCCAGCGACGTGCAGCGCCAACGCAAGGGCATGAACCTCTATAGCCTGCGCGGCGCGGGCAATGCCGGCATCGACAACGCGCACTTCGCCTTTGAACTGGCCCGCCAGGACCGCCGCGACAGCCAGCAGAATGCCGGTTACGCCGAAGCCGGCTACACCTTTGCCGACCTGCCCTGGTCGCCGGACCTGACCTACCGCTACGCGCGCTATTCAAAGAACTGGGACGCAATGTTCGCAGGCTTCAACCGGGGCTACGGCACCTGGGTGCAGGGTGAAGTGGCGGGCAACTACTCGGGCCCCTACAACACCAACACCTCAGTGGAGCACGTGGGCTTCAAGGTCAAGCCGCTGGAAAATCTTACCCTCGGCGCGTTGTTCTTCGACTACAACACAGTCAGCACCCGCGGCCAACTCAACCTGGATGGCCGCGAGCTGGACCTGTACGCCGAGTGGGCGGTGAACGAGCACCTGATCATCACGCCGCTGCTGGGCCTGTATAAACCCAACAAGGATGCCGAGACCGGCGGCAATCAGGTCGGTGGCAACGGCACCAACGTGTACAGTCAGTTGGTGGTCGCCGTGCCATTCTGAACCGCTTGGGGCGCGCACGGACGCAGCGCCTGGACCTCGGCATAAGCGCCCTGGTGGTACAACAGCGGCGCACGCCCGAAGTCATCAAACGCAACCACCTTGCCAATCATGATCCAGTGGTCGCCGCCGTCCACCTGCTGGTATTTCTCGCAGTGGAACCGCGCCGAGCAATCGGCGAATACCGGCGAGCCACCCTCCCCCGGCTCGTACTCGATCAGGGCGAAGCGATCCTCACGCGGGCGCGCAAAGTTGTTGGACAGGTGCACCTGGTCGGCCGCCAGTACATTCACTGCAAAATGGCTGGCCTCCTCGAACACCTCGTGGCTGTTGGAGCGTTTATCGATGCTCCACAGCACCAGCGGCGGGTCGAGGGACACCGAGTTGAAACTGTTGGCGGTCACGCCCACCTTGCGCCCGGACGCGGTGGCGGCGGTGACCACGGTCACGCCGGTGGCGAAGTTGCCGAGGGCGCGGCGAAAGGCCCGTGGGTCGAAAAGGCGGCTGTCAGACATGCAAGACTCCCGGACGCCGTCGAACGGGCGCCCTGATTGTTGTGGGGGAAGACGGCGTCACACCATGCTCGGGTCCGGCTCCAGGCCCATCAGCTCACGGCCGAGGATCTGCGCGCAGACGTCGTAGTCGGTGTAGGCATGGGCGCCGGTCATGTGGGAATCGCGGAACAGGCGCTGCATTTCGTTGTGTTCGAACCAGGCATTGCCACCGGCGGCGGCGAACAGCCGGTCCACGGCTTCGATGCACATTTTGGTGGCGTAGGCCTGGTTGGTGCGCCAGAACGCCAGGGTTTCACGGCTCGGGTAGCGGTGCGCGGCGCTGTGTTCGGCGTGGTCCTGCCAGGTCTTTTCGAGGAATGCGCGAGCGGCCGCCACTTGGTGGGTGGATTCGGCCAGGCGCATCAACGCAGGCGTGGCCGCGCCGACAGCGGCACCGGTGTAGGCGCGAACGCGGTTTTTGGTTTTTTCGCGGAACACCTCCAACATGCGCTCGGCCACGCCGAGGCTGACGGTGGAAAATCCACTGGCAAAATACGGCCGGTACGGCGCGTAGAAAATCTGGCTGTCCGGATAGAGGCCAAAGCCAGCCGACTTGCCTTCCATCATGTCCTTGGCTTTCTGGATACGATGCTCGGGCACCCAGGCATTATCGATGACCAGGGTCTTGGTGCCGCTGCCCTTCATGCCGGCAGCGAACCAATCGTCACGGATCTGGTAGTCACTGCGCGGCAGCACGGCGAAGCAGTAATCCTGGCCGCCTTCGGCGTTCTGCCGACGGCAGCCGACAATCGCCCACTCGCCATGGTCACAGCCGCTGCTCCAGCCCATTTCACCACTGAAGTGCACACCGCCCTCGCCCTCCACCACCCGGCCAAACGGCGCAATACTGCTGCTGGCGGTGGCGTGCGGGTTTTCGCCCCAGATCTCCTGCTGTAACTGCGCCGAAAACAGCGCCAGTTGGTGGCTGTGGGTGCACAGCAAGCTCATGGCCCAGGCGGTGCTGGCGCAACTGCCGGCAAGCAAGGCGATGCAGTCGGCGAACTCGGGCAGCGACAGCTCCAGCCCACCAAAGGCCTTGGGTTGAAAGGCGCGGTGCAGGCCGATGCTTTTGAGCAAGGCGATGTTTTCATCCGGCACCTGGCGCTGCTGCTCGGCCCGCGTGGCATTCGCGGCAATCAGCGGCAGGAGGGGCTTGAGGTCTTCAAGGAGCGGGTTTGGCTTTTTCATGGACGGCCCTGCTTATTATTGGAAGTCCGGCGGGCGCTCCGGGTTGAGGAACGGCGCCTGATGCAGGGCCAGTATCGATGGGGGCGCGCAGGTGGAAAATGCACGTTCCACAGGCAAGGTTGTACTTTTCATGGGCGTGGCAGCCACAGACATCTCGCGCGGCAGGCAGAGTCAAGCCATGGTCCAGTGGCTTGGTTACCCTCAGGCTTTCCTTTGTGAACTGCCAGGAACCTGCCATGAGTGATATCCCGCTGTTGCCCCAAGTCGAAGCCTTTCTGCGTCGGCCCCATGGGTTATTCATCGACGGCGTGAACGTGCGCAGCCATTCCAGCCAGACCCTGGCCGTGACCAACCCGGCGACCGGTGAGGTGATCGCCCAGGTGGTCGATGCAGACCTGGCGGATATCGACGCGGCAGTGGATTCCGCCAACCGTGGCTTCCAGCTCTGGTCCCAGGCGTTACCCGCGACACGTGGCAACGTACTGCTCAAGCTCGCGGACTTGCTGGAACGCAACCGCGAAGAGCTGGCGCAGATTGAAACCTGCCAGTCCGGCAAGATCATCCAGATTGCCCGCGCGTTCGAAGTCGACCAGGCCGCGCACTTCCTGCGTTACTACGCGGGCTGGGCGACCAAGCTCAGCGGCCAGACCCTGACCCCGTCGCTACCCTCGTTCAACGGCGAGCGTTACACCGCGTTCACCCTGCGTGAACCGGTGGGCGTGGTGGTGGGCATCGTGCCGTGGAATTTCTCCACCATGATCGCCATCTGGAAACTTGCCTCGGCACTGGTGACCGGCTGCAGCATCATCATCAAGCCCAGCGAGTTCACGCCGCTGACCCTTCTGCGCATCGCTGAACTGGCCGTCGAAGCCGGGTTGCCAGCCGGTGTGCTTAACGTGCTCACCGGCGGCGGACATGTCGGCAAAGGCCTGGTGGAACATCCTGGCACCCACAAAGTGTCCTTCACCGGCTCCGTGCCGACGGGCATCGCTGTCGGCCGCAGCGCCATGGGCGCCGGCCTCACCCGTGCGACCCTGGAACTGGGCGGCAAGAATGCCGCCGGTTTCCTGCGCGATGTGGACGTGGACAAGGCGGTAGACGGCATCATCGAAGCGGGCTTTTTGCACTCCGGGCAAATCTGCGCGGCGGCCGAGCGGTTCTTCGTGCATCGTTCGCAAATGGACGCTGTGTTGGACAGGCTCAGCCAGCGCCTCAGTCGCCTCACCATCGGCTCGCCACTGGATGAGCGCACCGAATTCGGCCCGGTCACCCACCACCAGCACCAACTCAAATTGCTCGGTTACTTCAGCCAGGCCCACGCCGAAAACAACACGATCATCCATGGTGGCACCCTGCTTGACCGTCCCGGCTGCTACGTCGAACCCACGGTGATCCTTGCCAACAGCATCAACGACACCCTGCTCAACGAAGAGACCTTCGGCCCCATCGCCACCTTCCTGCCCTACGACAGCGAAGACGAACTGCTCGCCCTGATGAACAACGGCCCCTACGGCCTTAGCGCCAGCCTGTGGACCAACGACCTGGGCAAGGCCCTGCGCATGGTGCCGGCGATCCAGGCCGGCACCGTCTGGGTGAACATGCACACACTGCTCGACCCGGCGGTGCCGTTTGGCGGCAGCAGGTCGTCGGGGGTGGGAAGGGAGTTTGGCAGTGCGTTCATCGAGGATTACACCGAGCTGAAGTCGGTGATGATTCGGTACTGAGGGTGCGGATAACGACCATGACTTCTGTGGCGAGCGGGTTTGTTGTGGTGAACGAGCTTTCTGTGGCGAGCGGGCTTGCCCCGCGTTGGGCTGCGAAGCGGCCCTTGGTTCGGAAGAATGCGGTGTATCAGGTAATCCTCGGCGCCTGGTTTTAGGGCCGCTTCGCGCCCCAACGCGGGGCAAGCCCGCTCGCCACAACAAGCCCCCTCACCACAACAAGCTCGCTAGCCACAGAAAGCTTACCTGCCCCACCGTCTGATGTGTACTCACGCCTGCGGAATCACCGCTTCCGCCTCGATCTCGATCAACCACTCCGGCAACGACAACCCGCTGACGATAATCCACGAAGACGGCGGCGGGTTGTGCGGGAAGCGCTGGCGCAGCGCCTGCGCGATCGGCTCCTGCTGGTCGCGGGCGGACTCGGCGATGTACAGCCGCAGCATGATCACATGGGACAGATCACCGCCGACTTCGGCCAGCACCTTGTGGATATTGTCCAGCGCAGCGGCGGTCTGCTCGGCCATGCCTGGGCCGACCGTGCGCTCTTGCGCATCCACCCCCACCTGGCCGGACAGCATGATGCGCCGACCCTGTGGCACCTCAAGCGCCTGGCTGAAGCCGTATTGCAGGGAGTTGAATACCGTCGTGGGATTGATGACCTTTCGTTGCATGACGCTTCCTTGTTGTCGGTAGGAAAACAAGGCTAACCCAACGGCATCGTTCAATCTGGCAGTTCAACATCCCGCAACATATCGGGGGTCAGGGCTTGCGCTGTGTCACCCGCCACACTTTGTTCCCCACATCATCCGCCACCAGCAACGCGCCCTGCTCGTCCAGGGTCACACCCACCGGCCGACCTTGCGCTTCGCCTTCGGCATTGAGAAAACCGGTGAGGAAGTCGACCGGTGCACCCGACGGCTTGCCCTCCTTGAACGGGATAAATACCACCTTGTAGCCCGCTTGCGGGTTGCGGTTCCAAGAGCCGTGTTCACCGACAAACACTCCATCGGCAAAGGCAGCCGGCATGCCGCGCGCATCGGAAAAGGTCAGGCCCAGCGGTGCGACGTGAGTACCCAGGGCGTAGTCCGGCGCGATGGCCTGGGCCACCTTGTCCGGGCGTGGCGGTTGGACGCGCACATCGACGTGGCTGCCGTAGTAGCTCCACGGCCAGCCGTAGAACGCGCCGTCCTGCACCGAGGTGAGGTAATCGGGCACCAGGTCGCTGCCGATTTCGTCGCGTTCGTTGACCACCGTCCACAGTTGGGTAGAACCCGGTTTCCACGCCAGGCCGTTGGGGTTGCGCAAGCCGCTGGCGAACAGGCGTTTCTCACCGCTGGCCACGTCCAGTTCCCAGATGGCCGCACGTCCCTCCTCTGCGTCGAGGCCGTTTTCGCCGACGTTGCTGTTGGACCCCACCGTCACATACAGCCGGGTGCCTTCGGGGTTGGCCAGCAGGTTTTTGGTCCAGTGATGGTTGATGCCGGCCGGCAGGTCGGTGACCTTGACCGGAGTGGCGTCGATGTGGGTCTGGCCTGGGGTGTAAGGCACCTTGACCACCGCGTCGGCATTGGCGATATACAAGTCGTTGCCCACCAGCGCCATGCCGAACGGCGACATCAGGCCGCTCAGGAACTCGGTCCGCACTTCGGCATGCCCATCGTGATCAGCATCACGCAGCAAGGTGATGCGATTGGCGCTCGGTGTATCCGCGCCGACACGCCCCATCACCACACCCATCGCCGTGCGCCGTGCCCAGGCGATCACACCCGTGCCGCCGTCGGTGGCGCCTTCGGGCATGGGCGGGTGATTGCTTTCAGCGACCAGCACATCACCGTTGGGCAGGGTGTAGACCCAGCGCGGGTGATCGAGGTTGTCGGCCAGGGCTGTGACGGTGAAACCCTGCGGCGCAGTGGGTTGCACGCCGTCGGGCCAGCCCACGGCCTTGGAGACCTTGAGCGTGGGGATCAAGGAAGTACTGGGTTCGGGCAGTTGCGGCGAAGGGCCGACACCGGCTTGGAACGGTAATTTGGACGCTTCGCCACAGGCGCTGAGAACAGCGGCGGCGGCAATCAGGAGCGCAAGGCGGCTCGGTACATTCATGGTGCAAACCTCGGGGCAGAAACCTGAGGGAGTATTGCCCTATAACGCGCGGGTAGCCACCGGCCGTGGCGCAATTGAATGTTAACCGTGGGGCACGAATGGCATCGAAGTCTCTCTTTTGTCGGACTGCTTGGGGCCGCTTCGCGACACAACGGGACGGTTCGACAAGCCAGCTCCCAACACATGATCCCTTGCGTCTGAAATGCTGCGCTCGCCATCAGACCTTCACTGCTATCATCAAGCCACTACTGAAGATATGGACGTCGCTATGCGCCTGATAACAGCTCCCGCTTGTTTGCTGGCAGCCTTAACCCTGGCTGGCTGCAGCATCAAGCAAACCGTCACGCCGGTTGCCTTCAGCGGCGCCCAGGCGCCTGAGATCTGCATGATCCCCGCCGAAGGCTTGCGTGCCGGGTTCAATGCCACCTACACCGCGCAGTTGCGCAGCAAAGGCTTCCAGACTCGTGAGCTGCGGCCCGGCACCCCACCGGCCAGTTGCGCCCTATCGACGACCTACATTGGTCAATGGAGCTGGGACCTGGCGCTGTACATGAGCTATGCCGATATCCAGGTGTTTGAAAATGGCCGCCAGGTGGGCAAGGCGCTGTATGACTCGACCTCGGGTGGCGCTCGAATGGGCAAGTTTATCGATGCACAAAGCAAGATCATCGAGATGACCAACCAGTTGTTCCCGAATACCTCCTATGGTCCGGGACTGCCTACCAACTCCCCATCGCCAGACTGAACGGCGAAAACTCCGCGAACTGCCACCGCAACGCCAACGCCGCCGGGCGGCGCACCACCTGTTCCACCGTCACCGTCCACAGTCGCTGGGCGCCCTCGAACAGCGCCACTTGCGGGCCGTCCAGAATCAACGTGGTGCGCCCCGTCACTTGCAGCACGTCCCCCGATTCAAAGTCGATGAACAACAACCCCGCCACCGGGTTGGCTTGCAGGTTGCCCAGGGTGGCGAAAAACAGGTTGCCGGCAAAGTCGGGGATGGTCAGTACATTGCCTTCGACCCGCACAAAACCCGTGTTGCCGCCTCGATGAGAAACGTCCACCGAACGTTGGCCGTCCAGCTCGACGTAGCTGGCGACGAACAACGTGTCGGCGTTGCGGATCAGGGTTTGGGCGGCAGCGTCCAGGTCGTTGAAGCGCTCGACCGCCGTGCCGGGTTTACGGGCGATGCCATCGACCGGGCGCAGTTGGATGTACTTGGGGCAATTGCCAAAGGTGTGCACCACGTCGACCGAAAAGCCGTCGTGATCGAGTGCACCCACACGGCCGTTCATACGATTGCGACGCCGGGTGTTGAGGTCGATGCCCAACAGGCCGACGGCTGCTCCCTCATGCAGGGCGTTGCGGGCCGGGTCGGCCGCGGACGGCAGGCTGTCGATCTGCAGGGTCTGCGGGTCCGGCGAGTGGGCAAAGCCTGGCGCGCCTTCGATCATCGTCGCCCAAGGGAGGCCCTGCTCGTCCACCGCGCCCAGCACCAGGTAAGGCAACAAAGGGTAGAAATCCCGGTGCTGTTCCGGCAGGTGATCGCGGATCACCTTCGGCCCGACCACGGCCATGCGGTCGGCCACGCCCACCACCTCTTGTATGTGCCGTTCGCCGGCATGCCAGGGAGATTGTTCGATCAGGTTCATGGCGAGCACCTCAGGTTGGATGTGTCGATGCTGCGCCCTGCCAGCCGGCGTGAGAATCACCACACCAGGTAATCCACTATTACGCCAGCTGAAATGCCGGGTGTTCGCGCAGCGCCATGACGCAGTGGTCGACAAAGCTGCGCACACGCATCGGTGCGTTGCGACCTTCGCGGTACACCACCTGCACCGGCAGTGGCGGCAGTTCAAAATCCGGTAATACGCGACGCAGTTGCCCGCTCAGCAAGTGTTCGTGCACCGGATAACTCAGGCAACGAATCAACCCCGCGCCTTGCACCGCCGCATTGATCGCACCCTGTACCGTGGCGCAGCCCAGACGGGCACGGGCCTTGAGTTGATAGCCCTGGAAATCCCAATGCACCTGATCGGCGCTGGCGATCAGCCGGTGCTGCTTGAGGTCGTCCGGGTGTTGGGGCTCGCCGTGAGCTGCAAGATAGTCGGGGCTGGCGCAGAGAATATGCCGCACCTGCCCCAGCGGCCGGGCGATCAATGACGAGTCGGGCAGTTCACCGACGAGGATGGCGACGTCGAGCCCTTCTTCGTGCAGGTTCGGGTAATAGTCGTGGTAGCTGACGACCAGGTTCACCTCGGGGTAGCGGTCCAAGTAGTCGGCCAGGACCGGCGCCATCACATAACGGCTGAACAGGAACGGCAAAAACACCCGCAGATTGCCCTGGGCCTGCACATGCAGCCCCTTGGCCGAGGCTTCGGCGGCGTCCACCGCAGCGAGCAGGCGTACGCAGTCCGCCAGGTAGGCGCTGCCGGCGTCGGTAAGGCTCACGCCACGCGTGCTGCGCGCCAGCAACGGCACGCGCAAACGCGCCTCCAGGCGGGCAATCGCGCGTACCAGGGTCGGGCCGGAGACCTGTGCGTCGCGCGCCGCCGACGCCAGGCTCGGCTGCCCGGCCAGCGCGGCGAACAACTGCATATCGCGATAACGCTCCATCAGCTGCGCCGTTTCATCGCCGGGTTCAGGGCGGCGTCCTGGCCCAGGCGATGGGTAAGGAAGTCGACAAAGGTGTTGATCTTGGCCGGCACCCGGCCGCTCTTATGGAACACCACCTGGATCGGCAGCGGCGCCGACTCATAGGCTTGGAGGATAATTTCCAACTCTCCCGCCGCCACCGCGGCTGCGACCTGATAGGACAACACCCGCGTCATGCCCCAGCCCAGGCGCGCCAGGTTGATGGCCGCATTGTTCGCCGTGACCACCAGACGTGGCTCGATGGTTACAGTCAAGGGTTGGCCGCCGTCCACAAATTCCCAGCCGCTCACCAATGAACTGGACGACGACGTGGCGATCTTGGCCTCACGCAACTGCGACGGATGCGTAGGCCGCCCGTGCTGTTCGAGGTACGCCGGCGATGCGCAGACCACCCGGCGCACTTCGCCGACCTTGATCGCCTGCTGCCCCGGTTCATGCAAGTGACCGATACGCACCGCCACGTCCACACCTTCGTCGATCATGTTGACCACACGATCGACCAACAAGGCGTTGATATTCACCAAGGGGAACCGGTCCAGGTACTCCCCCAGCACCGGCGCCACATACAACTCGCCAAACAACACCGGCGCAGTCACCGTCAAATGGCCGCAGGGGATGGAATAACTGCCCGCCGCCGCTTCCTCGGCTTCATCGAGTTCCGCCAGGATGCGCCGGCAATCTTCCAGGTAACGCTGGCCGGCTTCGGTGAGGTGCAAGCTGCGGGTGGTACGCGCCAGCAATTGGGTGCCGATGCGTTCCTCCATAGCGGCGATGGCGCGGGTCACGCTGGGTGGCGAGGTTTTCAGACGGCGCGCGGCAGCGGCAAAGCCCTCCTCCTCGGCCACCGCCAGGAATACCTGCATTTCATGAAATCGGTCCATCGGCGCGCCTCTAGAAAGTTACTGCGACTGCAAGCCTACCGCCGTGCGCGGCATGCCCACGAACCCCGGCAATGCCTCGATGCTGGCGAGCCAGGCGCGCACATGAGGGTAGTCGGTCAGCGCCACATTGCCTTCCGGCGCGTGGGCGGTGTAGGTGTAGAAGGCCACATCGGCAATGGTCGGCTGCTCACTGGCCAGGAAGCGGCTTTGGCCCAGCTGCGTTTCCATCAGTTTCAGCAACGCGTGGGACCGGCTGATTGCGGCGGCGGTGTCCACCTGGGCACCAAACACCAGGGCAAGGCGTGCAGCCGCAGGCCCAGCGTGCAGTTGGCCGGCAGCGGTCGACAGCCAACGCTGCACACGGGCCTGGCCCACCGGGTCGCTCGGCAACCACTGGCCGTTGCCGTAGGTGTTCGCCAGGTAGACCAGGATCGCATTCGAGTCCGCCAGTACCACACCGTTGTCATCGATGGCCGGCACCTGGCCGAACGGGTTGATGGCGGCAATGAAGTCGGGCGCCTTGTGGGCGGCTTGCTTGAGGTCCACCAACACATAGTCCGTGGGCAGGCCGAGCAGCGACAGCATCAGCTCGACGCGGTGGCTGTGGCCGGACAACGGGAAACCGTAGAGTTTGATCATGAGGGGCTCCAATAAAGTGGGGTATCAACGCCCCGCATGTTCCGCCGCTGCCCCAGCCGTTGGAATCACCAGGATTTACAATCCAGCATTTCACCCCATGAAACAATCACCCGACAGGCAAAAGGGGGACAGGTTCTCGCCGTGATCATCAAGCACCCCGGAGCGACTGGAGCGCAGGCAAGAGTCTGTCTACGCTCTGCACCGAGTGGAGCAAGGAATCGTTCCAGTCGCTCCACGTATTCAAGGAGCAATACCCATGAAAGGATCACGTACGCCCATCGCCCTGGCCCTCGCGGCGCTGGCATTCACCGCCCATGCCGATCAAGGCACCGACACCGTCGCCCGGCTCAACCAACTCTACAATGACACCCGCCAGGACTGCGGCGGGCCGTCCAAGCCAGCCTTCCTGTGTTCCGGCGTGCTGTTCCGCGCCACGTGGCCTTCCACCGACTATCAGTTCTACAGCGTCAGCCCGAAAAGCCAGGCCAGCGGCGGCGTTTCGGCCTCCTACCTGCGCAAGGATTCCAAGTACCGCAAGTTGGCGTACGGCCTCAAAAGCGGCTTCATCTTCGACACCATTTTCGGCAACCCCAAGGATCATCAGGACTACGCCGTGCTGTGCTCCTTCCCCATCGACGCCGCCACCGACGATCGCAACCAGCAAGGCTGCACCGACTCACGCCGAACGCCAGGCGTCGTCGAAAAGTACTGCCATGAACAAGGCATCACCACCGCCGAGCAATGGGGCGTCAACTACAAGCAGAACCGTGGCGATCACTCGCGCCAATGCTCCTTTGATGTGCGCGACGAACGCAACACCGCCGCAGGCCCGGCGTTCTATCAGAGCATTCGGGCAATGGCGACGATTGCCGACGAATCCTTCACCACCCAGAACGAGCTGCGTCTGGCCAAGTGGGAGGAAAACCCACCGAAGTCACCGTCGATCCTCGCCCTGTTCTACACCGAAGACGCCGGCCTGGAAGGTGCACGTTTGAACCAGTTGCAGTGGTACAAAGCCGTGGGCAACTACCTGCCGGTGATCAACATGAAACTGCCGCAGACCCGCCAGCAGGAGGCGTCGTTCGCCTACGACAGCAAGAAGCAGGTCATCCAGCCCATCACCGAAAAGAACAGCTGCGAGCGTTACGTGCAAAGCGCAACCTGGGTGGAGCGCGACGACCCAGGCTTTGGCCGCAAGATCATGACCTTGGAAGTGACGCCGACCGACTGCGGCCGCCAGGTCAAAGACGGCCAGACCAACAACTTCTTCAACGAACTGGCCAGCGACCACTACCTGGACGCCGGCTGGAAGGACAACCCGGACAACCGCGACAGCAACGTCGGCAGCATGCGCCGCCAACTGGTCTGCCACTTCAATATCGCCCGCAACAAGCCGGAATGGAACCTGGAGCCGTCGCGGCCGTATACCTCCAATGAGGATTCGATTGCCAAGGGTTGCAACAACACTTGAGTCAGGAACGCTCCTGCAGCCTATCCCGCAAGAACCGGTGGCTCACGGAAAACAACCGCCGGTAGGTGAGCAGCACCGCACCTACCGTGCCCAACGCCGACGCTGCGGCAATCAGAAACATGATCACGATCTGATACCGCACTGCATCCACCGGGCTCTCCCCCGCCAGCACCTGCCCGGTCATCATGCCGGGCAGGCTGACGATGCCCACCACGGTCATTTGGTTCAGCGTCGGGATCATCCCGGCGCGCACAGCCTGGCGGATGGCTTCCTGCGCGGCTTCCCAGCGCGAGCCGCCGAGGGCCAGGATCATTTCGATGGTGTTGCGGCCCGAGGTCAGCTCCTGGGTCATGCGTTCGATCCCCAGCGACACCCCGGTCAGGGTGTTGCCCAGGATCATGCCGAGGATCGGAATTGCATACTGCGGCTCGTACCACGGGTGGATGCGAATCACCGCAAACAAGCCCACCGCCGTTACCAGCCACGAACTGCCCCACACCGACAGGATGCTGTCCACACGCTGCCCCCGGTAAGTGCGCCGCCCGCGCCCCGCCGCCGAGATGCCGGCGATCAGGGTCATGGCGCACATCAACGGCAGCACCACGTACCAGTAAGCGAACTCGAACACCCAGCCCAGCAGGTAACCGATGGCCAGCAGTTGCACCACGGTGCGCACCGCCGCCCACAACAACTGGCGCTCCAGGCCCAGGCGCAGCAGCAGGGAAAGCGCGCCGTTGATCAGGATCAGCGAGGCGGCAATACCCATGTCCAGCGCGGTGAGGTTTTGATAGTTCATGGCTGGGCCACTCCGCTCAATACACCGGCACTCATCTGCAAATGGATGTTGCTCATGCGCCGGGCCTGGTCCAGGTCGTGGGAGACCCAGATACAGGCACGGGCGCGATCCCCGGCAAACCAGGCATCAATCAGCGCTTCCACTTCGCGGGATGAAGCGGGGTCGAGGGCGGCGGTGGGCTCGTCGAGCAGCAGCACTTCGGGATTGAGTTGCAGAGTGCGGATCAGCGAGACCACCTGGGATTCACCGCCCGACAGGTCGGCAGCGCGCTTGGCCAAAAAGCCAGGATCCTTGCCGGCGTGGCCCAGCAGTGTGGTCACCGTGGCAAGGTCAAAGCGGCGTTTGCGCGACGTCTTGAGGCTGAAGGGGAAACGCAGGTTGTCTTCCACCGTGCCGTCGAGCAGCGCCGGGCGTTGCGACAGGTAGCTGATGTGGCAGCGGTAGTGGGGAATCTGCGCATTGCCGATCGGCTGGCCGTTCCACAGGATCTGCCCGGAGCTAGGCGCGTCCAGCAGCGCCAGTGCACGCAGGAACACGCTTTTGCCGGAACCGGATGAGCCGGTGATCGACACGCGATCGGCGGCATTCAAGGTGAAATCGGTGGGCTGGAGCAACGCCACGTGGCGGCGCTCGTCCATGCGCGTGAGGGCGCGGGTTTCGATTAACGGGGTGTCGGACATGAACTCTTTACTCGGTTGAACGGCTTGCAATCAAAAACCTCACTGCCTATATTCCCCGTCTGGCGCTCTCTACGCCACCTTCCGCGGAAAGGGCTGCGCCCAAGACACTGCAACATCCTCTTTTTCTACGACTCCCCACCTTGAAGCGGAAAAGGTTTGTGCAAGGAGCTCGTATGTCCCGCCACTTCAATTCCGATGGCCGCCTCAACCTTGAACAGCAGCGCAAGCGTGCCAAGGAACTGCTGCCACGCCTCAAAGCCGAAGACCCGAACGCGACCTTATCCGTGGCTCAATGGGAGATCGCCAAGCAGCTGGGTTTCAGCAGTTGGCCCAAACTCAAGGCCCATGTCGACGCCATCGACTTTGCCGCCCGCCACCCCGACTTCACCGCCAGCGACGAAGCCCGCACCACCCACTGGCGCTGCGGCAATGACATTGCCCACAGCCTGCAACTGGCGGGGTTCAAAGGGCAGTTCCGGATGCTTACCGACCCGCTGTGCATGGGCCCTGTCCGCGATTTGCCCAGCCAAGCCTTCCGTGCGATGCGCAGCGCTTTTATCAGCCAGGCCTTTGCCATCGATGAAGCTGATGCAGCACGCCGCGTCGACGCTGAGTACGACCACCTCGAAACCTTGGCCAGCGCCGAACACAGTGTGCTGTGGTGCGAGGCGGATGCCTATGACCAGTTGTTCCTGATCCGTGCGCTGGCCGGCCTTGAGCAGCCACCGCGCAAGCTGGAGCTGATCGAGGTGGACCGCATTCCCGGCGTGCAACGCTTTATCGGCATCGGCCAACTGGCGCCGGATGTGTTGGCGTGGCTGTGGCCGCAACGGCGCTTGATCGATGATCACGCCGTGCAACTCGCCAAAGAGGCCTGGTCGGCGTATTGCGACAGCTCGCCAGTCAAGTGGGCGCAATTGGCCCATGGCAGCCACCCCGCCTTACCGTTTCTGGCCCCGGCGCTGTTGCGTCAGTTGCAGGAGTTGCCCGGTCTGCGCGATGGGCTGTCGCTGACCGAACGCCTGGCCCTGACGTACCTCGCCGAGGCTGGGCCAACGCCATTCGGCCGGGTCTTTGCAGAGTTGATGGCCAAGCGTGAGCCGCTACCGTTTCTGGGGGACATGATGTTTCACGCGCTGCTGCGGCCGTTGATCGATGGCGACAACCCTTTGCTGACAGCCACCCAGACGCACCTGGAATGGCCACGCCAGGTGCTGGCGTTGACGGCGCTGGGGCAAGCCGTGCTGAACGGCCATGCCCACTGGCGGGATCATGCCAGTCATGCGCGCTGGGTCGGGGGGGTCTGCCTACGACCTGGCCAGCCTCATTGGGCGATTGATGAAAACATCCTGCCTGTATGGCGCCCGTGATTAGGCTAAGGTGCGCCCATCCAACTTTCATCTGCGAGACTGCCCATGCGTAAACTGATCTTCGCCAGCCTCTGCCTGCTGGCGGGCTGCCAACAAACACCTCCGGCCAACGACCAACTCGACGCCGTGCTCTGGACACAGACCTCCATCGAGCATGAGTTGATCTACCGTCAGCTCTTCGCCCATGCCACCCGCCAACTCGACGTGGCGCTGGCTGATCCGACCTGGGACGCCCTGCCCTTACCCCCGCGCAACCTCAAAGGGTTGCCGCCGGCGGTCGTGGTCGATATCGACGAAACCCTGCTGGACAACGTGCCGCTCAACGCCCGCGATGTGGTCAACAACCAGGTTTATTCCTACGACCGCTGGAACACCTGGGTCGACCAGGCCAAGGCCCAGGCATTGCCCGGCGCAGTCGCCTTCGTGCAAGCGGCCCAGCAGAAAGGTATCGCGGTCTACTACCTGACCAACCGTGAACACAGCCAGGTCGCCGCCACCGTGAAGAACCTGCGCCTGCGCGGTTTCCCGGTGGCAAGCGACGAACACGTCCTCGCCGCCAGCACGCCCACCGGCCATTGCGAAAGCGCCGGCTACGGCAAGAACTGCCGTCGCCAATGGGTCGCCGCCCATGCCCGCGTGTTGTTGATGGCCGGTGATTCCCTGGGGGATTTCGTCCAGGCCGAGCACAACACCGTCGCGGATCAACGCAAGGCTGTAGCGCCTTATGTGAACTGGCTGGGGCAGCGCTGGTTTCTGTTGCCCAACCCGACGTATGGCAACTGGTACAGCGCGCCGTATGGGGATGATGAGAAGTTGCCGTTTGAGCAAAAGCGCAAGCTCAAGCAACAGGCGTTGCAGTTGCAGGAATAGCCCACGCGGCTGAACGGTGGGCATCAGGTTGTGCCCACGATCCCAATCTGATTCAAACCACAAGGTCATATGGATATGAAACGGGTACTTATCGCCTGGCTCGGCCTGTTATCGCTCACCCAACCCTCACTGTCCTTCGCGGACAACCTCAACGGGAAAACCCTATTTTCCCAGCGGTGTGCGATGTGCCACGGCGCCGATATCAAAGGCACAGGCCCCTTGGCCAACAAGAGCAGCCCCCCCACCCCCGACCTGACCACCGCGGCGTTCAAAAAGCGCCTGAATGATTATCCAGGCGTTATTGTCTCGTCGATCATCCTTCGCCCCAATGGCGACTTGATCCCAAGAACCTTGCGAGAGAACGGCGTGAAGCTGGCGCCGTTCGCTTGGAGGGTTGACGACTTCCGCGATTTGAACCAGTACATGAGCGGTGTGATTGCAAAAAGTCGATGAGTCTCACACCGCTCTTGCCGCGATCGCCTCCACTTCGACCAACGCGCCGGGCAACGGCAATGCCACCACCTGCAACGCTGTGCGTGCCGGTTTATTCGGTTGCTCAGGCGTACCAAAGAACTGCGTATAGCCCGCCTGCAAGCCGGCGAAATCCAGCTTGCCGCCCGTCTCTTCGGCCCCCACCAGAAACACCCGCAACTGCACGATGTCGCCCAGGTCCAGGTCTTGCTGGCGCAAGATCTTGCGCAGCTTGTTGAATACCGACACCGTCTGCACTTCGGTATTTCCATAGGCTGCCGGCGTGCCCGCCGGGGCCTTGGCGTCGTGCACGTCCGGCAAGGTGCCGCTAACGAAAATCAAGCTGGTAGAAGCCGGCACGGACACGGTCTGCGAGATCGGGAAATCGCCGACGCTGGTGCGTTGAATGTTGTCGCTCATGATATTTCTCCTTAATGATGCATGGGTCACTCAACCACTTTCAAAACCGTCGACACCCTCTGTGGCGAGCGGGCTTGCCCCGCGTTGGAGCGCGTAGCGCTCCCAATCCAGGCGCTGCGGTGTGACAGATAAACCAAGTCGGCGGGTTCTGGGGCCGCTTCGCGCCCCAACGCGGGGCAAGCCCGCTCGCCACAACAGCGCATTTGGCCTAGGAAGCGGCCGCCGCCGATATATAGCGTTGTTGGGTAACCCGTTCGGCCAGTTGCCCGACCACATGGCGCGCCGAATTGGCCGCCGATTCCTGCCAGATGCCCACGCCGCTTTGCACCAGGCCATCACCGGCGAAGTACACACGGCCGTGGCCGGCTTCGAGCAAGGCGCTGGCGTCGGCCGGGAAGTGTTCGCGTTGCAGCCACGGGCCTTCGCTGTAGGGGATCTGTTCCCAGGACACCGCCAGCGGATTGCGCAGGTGTCTGGAATAACCGGGGTGCAGCAGTTCCACGGCTTCTTTCGAGGTGGCGTACTGCTGGTCGAACGGTTGCGCACCAAATACGTCGGCGCCCTCCCCGGTCACATAGCCCGCCACCAGCAAGCCTTCGCGGGTATTGAGGTCGTTGCTCGGGTACCACAGCAGGCGCGCCGGGTGTTCGATCCACGACAGGCCACCGTAGGTGCGGTAGTCGGTTTCCCAGAATCGCGGCGACTGCCACGCCACTTTGGTTGCCTGGTCGCTGCGGGTGCTGAGCAAGGCGGCCTTGATCGGGTCGCTGAAGTCAGTGTCGAGCTTGGCCAGCAGCGGCAACGGCAGGGTCGAGATCAGGTAGTCGGCGCGCACCACCTGTTCGCGACCGCTGAGCTTGTCGTGGTAAGTCACGGCTACGCCGTCTTCCAACTGGCGGATCTGCCGCACCTGGGCGCCCAGTTGCACCTGGCCCCGGACGCGCTGGTAAAAGGCGTCCGTGATGCGGTCCATACCACCGACCGGTTGGAACATGGTCGCGGAGAACTCGGGAAATTCCGTGTGCAACAACGCGCCCCACAGTTCCGGGTGCAGCAGTTGGTCGAGTGATAAAGGGCTACGACTGGCGGGCAACGCACCGGGATACGCAGGCGATTCCAGGTGCCCCGAACGAATCGTGCCTTCGAACGCCAGCGCCTGTGACAGGTCGCCATACACCTGCAGGAACGCCAGCAATCGCCTGCGTTCCTCACCGCTCAATACATCATCGAGGGCATCACGCTGCACCGCCTTGGCCAGCAAGCCGGACACATGCCCACGCGCATCGTTGATGGCCTGGCCGACGGTGAATGCCGGCTTGCTCACATCCGGCCGCACCTGGGCGCCATGGCTGCTGTTGACCAACACCTCCAGCGGTACGCCCAACTCGCTGCAATAGTCGAGAATGGTGCGATGCTGGCTGGGAATCCGCGCCGGCCCGGCGTTGAAGTAGTGCCCCTGTTCGAACGCTGCGGTTTGCGTGCGGCCGTCCTTGTAATCCACGCGATCGCCGTTGCGGATCGTCCAGGTGCGGCCGCCCACGCGGTCACGCGCCTCCAGCACTTGCACCTCGAACCCGGCGCGGCTCAACTCCAGTGCCGTCACCAGCCCCGCGATCCCGGCGCCCAACACCAGCACGCGGGTGCCCTGCCCCAGGCCTTCCTTGAGTTTCAGCGGTTGCGGGCGGCGGTGTGACGACGGCCCCAGGCCCAATGCCGCCAGTGCCTCCTTGACGGCCTTTTCGCCGCCTACCGCAGCAATGCTCGACAGCGCTTCACGTCGTGTCAGTCCCATGCTCGATGCTCCTTAATCCGGCAGGCCCGGTGGGTTGATCAACGACTGGTCGACGCGCTCGATATCCAGGCCCCAGCGTTGCAGCACCTGTTCGTATTGGCCGCCGGCAATTGCGCCTTCCAGCGCGGTGTGGATCGGCTGGACCAGGCCGTTGTCCTTGCGCGTGGTCACCGCAATGTCTGCTTTCAAAGGCCAGCCACCATTGACCGTGCCGACAAGCTTGATACCGCCGGTGATTGCCGCCGAATAGGCGTACACCGAGTTGGGCCCGAACAGCGCATCGCTGCGCCCGGATTGCACCGCCAGTTGCGCGGCAGCCTGGTCGTCGAAGTACTGCAACAGTGCCGGCTTGAGCCCGGCTTTTTCATTGGCGTCGTTCCAGGCCAGCAGGACCTTTTCCTGGTTGGTGCCGGAGCCAACGATGATCTTCAGCCCGGCAATATCTTCGGCCTGCTTGATCGCGCTGATCTTGCTGGTGCTCTTCACATAAAACCCGAGCACGTCCTGGCGGTAGGTCGCGAAGTCGAAGCGCTTCTTGCGCGCCTCGGTCACCGTGACGTTGCTGATCACCGCGTCGTACTTGCCCGAACTGACGCCCAGGGGCCAATCTTCCCAGCTGGTCTGCACCACGTTGAGTTGCAAGCCCAGGCTGTCGGCGACCAACTGCGCCGTATCGGCCTCGCTGCCGATGGTGGTCTTGTCATCGCTGGCCAGCAGCGCCAGGGGCGGCCCAGCCACACCGGACACGGCCACGGTGAACTTGCCCGGCTGGGCGAACTTGAAGCCCGGTGGGATCTGCGCGATGGCTGCTTCGTTACGCGGTACATGAATGCGCGGGCGGTCGGGGCTGAGGTCGACCTGTTGCACGGCGAATGCGCTTTGCGCAGTGCTGACGGCGAGCGCCAGCAAGGCTATGCGGGCAGTAGAAATAATCATGGGCAGTCACTCCTTGAACTAAAGCACCTTGCCGAGAAAGGCCACAGTGCGGGGATGTCGGGGTTGGCGGAAAATCTGCTCGGGCGGGCCTTCTTCGATCAACTGGCCGTCGCAGAGGAACACCACGTGGTCGGCCACTTCACGGGCAAAGCCGATTTCGTGGGTGACGATCACCAGGGTCACACCCAGTTGGGTCAGGCCCTTGATCACGTCGAGCACTTCGCCCACCAGCTCCGGGTCGAGCGCCGAAGTGGGTTCATCGAACAGCAGCACTTTGGGGTCCAGCGCCAAGGCGCGGGCGATGGCCACGCGCTGTTGCTGGCCGCCGGAGAGCTGGCGCGGGTAGGCATCGACCTTGTCCGCCAGACCCACCTTGGCCAGCAGCTCGGCCGCCTTGGTTGGGGCCTCGGCCTTGTTCCAGCGCTTGTGGGCCAGAGGCGCCTCAGCGACGTTCTCCCAGGCGGTGAGGTGCGGGAACAGGTTGAAGTTCTGGAACACGAAGCCCACGTCGATGCGGCGCTTGAGAATTTCGCGCTCTTTCAGCTCGTAGAGCAGGTCACCCTTGCGGCGATAGCCGACGTATTCACCGTCGATGGTGATATGCCCGCTGTCGATCTTTTCCAGGTGGTTGATGGTGCGCAGCAAGGTGGACTTGCCCGAGCCGGATGGCCCGAGGATCACCGTAACCTTGCCAGGGTCGATGGTCAGGTCGATGTCTTGCAACACCTGCTGGTTGCCAAAGCGCTTGCCCACGCCCTGGATCTGGATGCGCCCGGCGCGTGCTTCAGCCATGGGTTTTCTCCTTCAACCAACCGCGTAGGCGTTGCAACGGCGTGGGCGGCAGTACCCGTGCGGTGCCGCGTGCGAAATGGCGCTCGACGTAGTACTGCGCGCTGGTCAGCACAGTGGTGATGATCAAGTACCAGACCGTCGCCACGATCAGCAGCGGGATCACCGCCTGGGTGCGGTTGTAGATGACCTGCACGGTGTAGAACAGCTCGGGCAAGGCCAGGACGTAGACAATCGAGGTGCCCTTGACCAGGCCGATGATTTCATTGAAACCCGACGGCAGGATCGAACGTAGCGCCTGGGGCAGAATGATCCGGAAGATCCGCCGCGAAGCCGGCAAACCCAACGCCGCAGCGGCTTCATGCTGGCCGGCGTCGACACCGATCAGCCCGCCGCGAATGATTTCTGCCGCGTACGCCGCCTGCATCAGGCTCAAGCCCAACACCGCCACAGTGAACTGGCTGAGCACGTCCACGGTGGACCACTCGGCGAACACCACCGAGGTGAACGGCACGCCGAGCACGATGTGGTCGTACAGGTAGGCAAAGTTGTAGAGGATGATCAGCACCAGCAACGCCGGCATCGAGCGGAAGAACCAGATGTAGCCCCAGGCCAACGCCGCCAGCAGCGGCGAGCCTGACAGTCGCGCCAACGCCAGCGCTGTGCCAAGAATGATGCTGAACACCGTGCTCAACAGCGTCAGCAACAGCGTCTGCCCCAGCCCACGCAGCACCGACGGCGAGAAAAACCACTGGCCGAA
This sequence comes from Pseudomonas reactans, assembly GCF_013387025.1. Classification (NCBI taxonomy): domain Bacteria; kingdom Pseudomonadati; phylum Pseudomonadota; class Gammaproteobacteria; order Pseudomonadales; family Pseudomonadaceae; genus Pseudomonas; species Pseudomonas reactans. Next base: position 53,687 of record NZ_JACAQP010000011.1, read on the forward strand.
CACACCCCACTCCCAGCGCGGGTTGGTGGCCAGGGAATGCACGATGGCCAGCAGCACCAGCGCCGCGAAGATCGACCCGGCCCAGCGCCAGGGATGCCGCGCGGGCACCACTTGCAGGGCCTTGATCGGCGTGGAGACACGGGTCTGGCGCACCGGGCTGGGCGAGTCAATCAGGTCATAGGATTTGGCGACGATGGGCATGGTGTGTTCCTCGGCCTCAGAAGGCATAGGTCAAGCGGGTGTAGTAGTACCCGCCGGTAAAACCGTAGGGCGAATAGACGCCATAGCTGCTGACCATGGTGCTGCTCGGCACCCCTTGTTTCTTGGGGTAGATATCGAACAGGTTCTTGGCGCCGACAGCGATATTCAGGTCTTTGGTGAGGTTGTAGCCAAGGTCGAGATCGGTGATCCACTTGGCGCTGTAGATGCGGTCCAGGTCGCGATTGGCCGACGAGTTGACCTCCTTGTAGGAGCCGTAGCGGGTCAGCGCCAGGTTGAGATTGAAGCGGTCGATGCTCCAGTCGCCGCCCAGGATCAGCTTGGTGCTGGGCTGCACGCCGGTAATCAGGTTGCGCGCCTCACGGTTCATCAACTCGTAGGAGGTGCCGAGGATGTTGGTGGATTCCTTGTAGTTGAGGATCCGCGTCTGGTTCCAGTTGAACGCGGCGGTCCACTTCACCGCGCCGTACTGACCGAGGTCCTGGCTGTAGTTGCTGACCAGGTCCAGGCCTTTGGTGCGGGTGTCGGCGCCGTTGATGAAGTACTGGCCGCCGGAGGTGGAGTTGATGCCGTTGCCCTGCAACACCTGGGTGATCTCGGGGCCGAGCAAGGTGCCGGTGAGCGTGATGCGATCGCGCAGGTTGATCACGTAGGCATCGGCGGTGAAGCTCAGGCGATCAGTGGGCGTGAGGGTGAAACCGAGGCTGAAGTTGGTCGAGCGCTCCGGCTTCAACTCCTGAGCGCCGAGGGCCTGGGCGGCAGCTGAGCCCACAGGCAACACGCCGTAATTGATCGACTGGTACACGCCGTCAACCACGCCATAGGTGGTGGACCGCGCACTGAACAGGCTGTTGGCCAAAGACGGCGCGCGGAAGCCGTTGCTCACCGTGGCGCGCACGGCGAACTGCGGGGTGAAATCATAGCGGGTGGTCAGCTTGCCGCTGCGGGTGGCGCCGACGCCCTGGTTATAGTGCTCGTAGCGAAACGCCGTGCCGACGTACCAGTCCGGCACCGGGTTGAAGCCCACATCGACATAACTGGCCAGGCTGTTGCGCGAGGCGCTGCTTTCCTCATCCGGCGAAATCCCGTTGGTGACTTGCGCCCCCGACGACGCGCAATTACCCGGCGCCACGCAGTAGCCGCCGTTGGCATACGACTCATAGTCACCGGCCTGCACCTCATAGGTGTCACGTCGGTGTTCAAAACCGACGCTCAGGTCCAGCGGCTTTTGCAGGCCAATATCAAAGCCGCGCTTGAAGTCGAGATTGGTGGTCAGCTCGGTGGAAATCCAGGTGCCGGAGGTGAAGTGATTCGGCGTGGCCTCGCCCAGCGACGGGTTCTGGTTATGGGTGGTGCCCTGCTCCGCGTCGTTGCGCCCGTAGGTGGTGGACAGGTCCCAGTCCCACTCGCCTACCGTACCTTTACCGCCGAATGCCGCCTGGAAATCATCCTCATCAATAAACCAGGTCGGGGTGTAACCGCCTGGATAACCGTTCGGCCCGGTGGTGATGGTGTTGGTGATGGTCGGCAGGCGGAAGTTCTGACCCTGCTCGGCCTTGCGGCGTGAATAGGTGGTGAAGGAATACAGGCTGAAGCTGTCGTCGATCGGCAGCTCGGCGTTGTAGCCCAGGGTCAGCAGGTTGGTCTTGGGCGTGCCGTAACCGCCATAGGTCGACCGCCCGGCTTGCTCGTAGGCTTGCGCGTAGGTGTAGCCGTTGGCGCTGGCCTTGTTGTCGTCGTTCTGGCTGCGGGCATCCAGGGCGAGCTGCACGATGCCGCCGTTGCCGATCTCGAAGCCTTTGTTGAGGCTTTGCTGCACGGTCTGTTTCTTGCCGTCATACCCCTGGCCGACGTTGGTCACCGAAGTGCCGCTGGTGTCGGCCTTGAGGATCACGTTGATCACCCCGGCGATGGCATCGGAACCGTATTGGGCGGCGGCGCCGTCGCGCAGGACTTCCACGTGGTCGATGGCACTGATGGGGATCAAATCCAGGTCAGCCGGGGCTGCGCCAGTGTTGATGCCATTGATGTTCAGGGTGGCAGCGGTATGACGGCGCTTGCCGTTGACCAGCACCAGCACTTCGGCGGCGCTCAGGCCCCGCAGGTTGGGGGCTCGGGCGATACCGCTGGCGTCCCAGCCGGTTTTTTCCGGCAGGGTCAGCGACGGGATCACTGCACTCAGGGCTTCCATGAGGCCGGGCTTGCCGGTGTTCTGCAATTGCTTGGCGCTGACCACGTCGATCGGCACCGGGCTGCTGGTGACGGTGCGCTGTTCGGCGCCACGGTTGCCGGTGACCACCACGGTGGACAGGGTGCTGTCGTCCTGGGCTTGGACGCTGTTGGCAAGGATAGCCAGGGCCAGTGCGGCTGACGGTTGTAGGGCTCGCTTCATAGGTATTCCTGCGTTTCCAAATCGCGAAGTCGGGCAGTCACGCGGGTGGGCGCGGTGCTCGGGTTTTTCTGGGGGGTTGGGGCGATTTGGGGCTAGGTGTGGGGCGAGGTTTGAATTGGCAACATGCGTTGAACTCCCTTCCAACGATTCTGCTGCGGGGGTGGCAGCGCAGAATCCGAATCTAGATTGGTACCATCCGAGGTCAGGGGTAGGCTGTTGAGTTCAAACATAACGGAATGGATTTTAAAAATATAATGCTATTTGGGCATAAGCTAATATTCTTGTATTTCATTATTTTTTGGATATTTTATTCGCATTGGTAATGTCTTTAGACAGCTAGGAATGAGTCCATATCCGTTACCGCAGGAATGGATACCTGCCAATCGTCAGCTATAGACAGGCCAAGCTTCAACAATTTTGCCTCCCCGGACCCCAAGCAAATCGCCAAACTGCAACAACACAAACTCACTCTGCGTCGGCCGCAAAAACACCTGATCCTCCACCCTCAATCCCACCGCCGGCGACCCATTCACCATCTCCTGGTTGGAACTGCGCCCATACAACTCATTACTCTTGAGCCCCTGCGGTGACTCAAACTCCGCCATCCAATTGCCCCCATAAATAAAGTAAGTCCCCCGCTGATTCGGATCCCACCACGAAAACACCCGCGACCTCCCATCCAACGCAGGAATATTCACCAGCCCTGTGCTTTTCAAGACCGGCGTAGCAATAAACGCCGCCGGCACATGCTCACTGAGGGAAGGCAGATCGTAATGCGTCGGCTTGAGCAACGCGGTGCCCACCGACACTTCCGTACTCAGCTGTTCCTGCTCATGAATCCGATAACTCGGGCTCCCCGCCGTATTCAACGTGAGCCCATCTCGCCATAACCCGGCAAAGTACTGACGCGTAAAATCCACATACCCGGTGTAGCGCTGCATCACCTGCTCAAACAACGCCTGGGGTGAGCCAAGAATGCCCGGCACACCCATGCCCACAAACGGGTCATAGCCCATGAACCCGGCAAATTCCAAATGCTGCGGATGGGCGCTGATCAGCGTCAGCATCTGCCCCAGCATCGCGTTATCACTGATGCCACCCCGATGCAGCCCCACATCCAACTCGATATTGACCCGTAACCGCACACTCAACCCCTGCGCCAACCTCAGGTATTGCTGCAACCGCTCAGGCGCATCCAACAGCCACTGCAATTGCCGCGACGGATCAAACGCGCCTTTGTGCGCCTGATAAAACAACTCCACCGATCGCACCGGCAACGGCTTGCCCAACAGGATGTCCGCTTCGGAGAACACCTGGGCGTCATGATTCAGGAATGGCTGGTGAAACGACATCAACCGTTGTGTGCCGGCGCGCTTGGCGATGTAGGCCAGCAGCCCTGGCGACGGCAGGGATTTCTCCACCAGCCGTAGGTGTTTGCCGCCGCGCTTGACCGATTGCATGACCACGTCGATGTTGTGATCCAGCCGATCCAGGTCAATCAGCATCACCGGCCGCATCGGCCCATGGGCCTTGAGTTCGGTATTAAGGGTGCGGAAGTAATCGTTGTAGGGGCTGCCACGGTCACTCGGCCGCAGTAACCAGGCGCCGGCGGCCAGCAAGGCGCCAGCGCCCAACACAAAATGTCGACGCTTCATCGGGCCACTCCCAGGATGGATGACAGGTATGCATTGAGGAATTTGCCGCTGGGGTCCAGCTCGCGACGTACGCGGGTGAACTCGTCCCAGCGCGGGTACAGCGGCTGCAACGTGCGCGCATTGAGGCTGTGCAACTTGCCCCAGTGCGGGCGGCCGGCGTACTTCCAGAAGATCGGCTCCACGGCGGCAAAAAAGTTGTGATGGTCCATGGCGTAGTGCTGGTGCACGGAGATCGAGCAACTGTCGCGGCCTTCGAACATACTCAGGGGAACGTCGTCGGCCTTGACGTAGCGATACTCGATGGGAAACCAGGTGCGCAGGTCCTTGTCATTGATCAGCTTGAGGATCTCGCGCAGGCAGGCCGGGCCATGCTCGGCGGGTACTGAATATTCCATCTCGTTGAAGCGCACATTGCGCACGTTGGCATAGACTTCGAACGACTCAGCCACGCGGTCCTCGAAGCTGGCGAAAAACCGCAGGCTGTTGAGCAAGGTGCGGCGGGTGTCGGGGAAGTCGCTGGCGTATTTGTCGAGCTTTTCGATGATCGTCACGAACTCATTGCCCCCCGCCTCCGCCGGCTCGATGGGTGGCGTTGCCGGGTCGCTGGTTTCGTTCAGGGCAATGGACAGCGCGTAGTCGGAATGGGTGACCACCAGCATTTCCCAGTGCTGGTTTTCCCGGGTGTGCTTGTCGATATCCTCCAGCAACTCTTCGGTCTTGGCGATCCACTGGCGTTCGCGCAGACGGTACGGCGCGCGGTTCTGCGAGCGGATTTGCGTGGCCACGCCCAATGCGCCGAGGGACACACACGCCGCGTTGAACACCTCGGGATGGCGCTGGGCATCGCAGTCCAGCACCTCGCCCTGGGCCGTCACCAGTTGCAGCCCGGTGACGCAACCGGAGTACGAGGTGAAGCCCACGCCGGTGCCGTGGGTCGAGGTGGCAATCGCCCCGGCCAGGGTCTGGTAATCGATATCCGCCATGTTCGGCAGCGCCTGGCCCACCGCCTTGAGTGCCGGGCCCATGCGCGACATCGGCGTGCCGGCGGCGAAGGTGGCTTGCAAGGTCGCGGGATCGTGGTCGAGCAGGCCGTTGAAGTAACTCAGGGACAGCAGCGTGCCGTCGGTGGGCACCAACGCGCTGAAGGAATGGGCCGAACCCACCGGCCTGACCTGCCCCGGTGTCTGGCGAAGCACCTGCACCAGCTCATCCAGGTCTTTCGGCGCCAGGCGGGCCAGCGGCAGACAGGTCTGCGCCCCCGACCAGTTGCGCCACGGAATCAACCTCGGCGCGCGCGCCAACTGGGCCAGCACCGGGTTGCTGCTCAACGCCAGGAAAGCCCCAACCAAGCCTGAACGTTGCAAGAGTTGCCGCCGTGAAAGCGCCATCCACCACCCCTTCTTATTGTTGGATTTGCACGCCGGCCATAAAGCCGATCAGCGCCACAAACTGTTCCTCGGAACACTGCATGCACATCCCCATCGGCGGCATGCCGTTGTAGCCGTTGATGCTGTGGTCCAGCAGCGTGTCGACACCCTGGGCGATACGCGGGCTCCACGCCGCGCGGTCGGCCGTCAGCGGCGCACCGGAGGCCGGGTTGGCATGGCACAGCTTGCAACTGCTGTCATAGACCTGGGCGAGCGCCGGGTCAGCGGGCATTGCAGTCGCCGCCGTGGCGCGTTCGGGGGAGTGTTTGGGAGTGTCGTCACAGGCCGTGAGCAGGCCGAGTAGCAGCAACAAAAAGGCGATGCGGGGCATGGCCACCCTCTCTTCTCAGGCTATGGAAAGCAGCTTCCACACTAAGGCAGCGACGCGGCGGCGTTGAGGGTTTTGGCGGACACAAAGGGGGCTGATGGGGACAGTTGAACGTGGGCGTTGGCCACCCACGTCCCGGCGATGCGCTTAGAACGCGATACCGACCTTGAAGCCGTATTCGTTGCGCTTGAGCTTGGTGTTGTCGGCCACTTCGGAATCGCCGTCGAGTTTGTACTCGGTGCGGGTGTAGTAGAGGCCCGCAACCACCGGCAGGTCGCCCTTCTGGTTCATCAGCAGGCTGACTTCGGCGTAGGGGTTGGTGCGGTCCTTGAGGTCCACGGTGTCGCTGCCGAAATCATCCACCTTGAGCTTGGTGCGGCCATCGATGGTGCGACGGGCGCCGGCTTCGACACGCAGAGTCATGTCATCGAACTGGTGGTTATAGCCCAGGGCTGCCTTGGCGAACGGCGACTTGTTGGTCAGCTTCACGTCGAGGTCGTTGATCTCTGGCTCGTAGCGGGTCCAGCTGTAGCCACCACCCACGATCACGTCGACAAAGTTGCGCGCATCCAGCGCGGCACGCCAGCCAAGGTCCAGGTCAGCCTGGCCTTCCTTGAGTTTGTTGTCGCTCTTTTCGCCGTACTTGGCTTCGATACCGGCCTGGTAGATAAAGCCGGATTCAGCGGTGAGCTTGTTGCCGAAGTTATAGAACAGGCCCGCTTCGGGCATGTGGCTCTTGTCGCTTTCGCTGCCGCCTTCGAATTTGAAATCGTTGTAGCTGCCCAGGATCCCGAAGGTGGAAATCGGGTCAGTGGACGGTGCGGCGAACACCGCGGCAGGCGCAGCGACCAGCGCCAGCAGCGAGGAACCTTTGAGGAATTTTCCGAATAGCTTGGACATCGTTTTACATCTCCTTGTCTGGTGAGCAAATTATTCAGGAACCGGTTCGAACCCCTGCTTGCGCGAAAGGTTCGAATTAATTTGCGTTGATTTGGAGGTAAAACGGTTCAGCGAAGGCTCTAACTCAACACTTCTATCAGTTGGCCATCACCAAGCCATCAAGGACAGTGCGCAGCGCCGGCGTGACCGGCACGCGAATCCCAAAGGTTTCAGTCAATACCTGCAACACCTCGTCGGCACTGGCGAGGGCGTGCTTTTCACTCGGCCGGTCCAGGTAGTGAATCGCATAATGGGCGTTGTTCAGGGTATGGCGCTTACCCGCAGCCAAGCGCGCGACTTTCAACTGGCCAACAAATACCGAGTCCGGATGGGTGGAGACATACCAGTTGCCGATTTCATAATCGATGGCCGCCTGCACCTGCAGATCGAACACATACAGGCCGCGCCACTCCTCGGCCACGTGCGCCCACAGGGTGTAACTGCCCTGCCCGTCGAAGGTCAACCGATAAGGCTCATGCGCCGTGGCCTGCACCGCCTCGGTGTCCAACCGCAGCGGACTGCTGGGCACCATGCCGCCAAAGCCGACATCAGTGATATAGCGCACGCCATCCAACGTCACCAGGCTCAAACGATGAGTCCGCGCCGTACGCGCATCCGGCGGCCCACCCATCACCACCCGCCCGGTGATGCCACGCGCGTCAAAGCCAAGTTCCTGCAACAACGCCAGGAACATCTGGTTCAACTCGTAGCAATACCCACCTCGCCCCTCCAGCAGCACTTTCTGCTCGACGCTGGCCAAATCGATTGGCACCGGCAGGCGCATCAGGCTCGACAGGTTCTCGAAGGCAAAGGTGCACACATGGCGCAGTTGCAGCTCCCGCAAGGTGTGCAAGGTCGGCGCTGGCGGCGAGTCATAGCCCAGGCGTTGCAGATAGAGGCGGCTATGGGTCAACAGTGACATGGAGCAATCCTTGGGCGCGGGATAGAGGCGACACTATGCCGCGCCGATGTGCAGATTGTCATTTTGAATGAACCTTTTTGAACGCTGCCCTATCCATCTATAACAACACAGGGAGGCAACATGAGTACCGCAAAAATCTACACCATCAATTATCAGCTGCACGGCAAGCCAAAATCCTTTGTGGTGCGCGCCGAAGTGATGAACAACGCCGAAGCCTGGCACTGGGCGGCGGTGGATGCCGATATCGCCCATGTGAGCCGCGTGGGGCGGGTTGGGCATGAGCAAGTGAAGAAGACGACCCGACCGTGGGCGGAGAAGTTTGGGATTACGGAGGTGACGTGGGTGGCGCCGAAGTGAGGGGGGAAAGCCCCGCTGGGTGAGGCGGGGTTTTCTGGGCAGTCGCGGCTATTCGTAAATGACGCCTTTCGGCCATCCGTACAGGCGATGCATAAACCCCTAAGGGAGAAACACTGCTCAGCAATGCCCGCCGGTTGCTGGAGCTGAACGACGGCATCTTTCAGACCCTACGTGAAAGCTAAACCGGCGCGCTTCAAGAAGACTTTGGGGAACATTTCCTCAGCGATATCCTGCGACGCTTCGTCCAGACTTACCCGAGGGTCAATCTCGAAGTCAGGATCGCCCGCTGACCAACCCCAGCGCCGGCGGTATCTGGAAAAATAAATCTGTCCCCTTTTCCGCCTTTCCCGCGCGAAATGATCGAAAGCACCCGAGGGTTCAACTCGGACGACGGCAATGGATTAGAGTGGGCGATATAAATCCGCACCCTGCAATTTTCCACACATCTGTTTATAGCCAGGAGCAACGTTCCCATGAGCGGGCCGTATGAGAAAGCCGAGTTCGCCTTGCGAGCCAAAGACAGTGCGGCCTTCTGGGCTGCACTCGCCGGCGTCGACGCACAAATAGCTGCGCCACTTTTGGCGAAGCTCCTGTTGGAAGACTGGCATGAAGAGCATGAAGATATCGTTTTTGAGTTGGGGCTAATCGGGGATAGCTGCGCGACGTACGCGATTGCGCAAGCCGCGCAGAAGAATCTCGAGTACCTGATCAGGTGGGGCAACCTGGAAGAGTTTCAGCGCAAGTGCGCTTATGCATTAGCGCGTATTGGCTCTGGCGATTCTAAGGTAGCGTTGGAGCTTTTGGCACAGCAGTTCGACACAGGCGTTAGCAAGTATGCTGAGGAAGGGCTGAAGCATTGGCCTATGCCGGTCAAAAAGCGGGGTTAGTGGGCGGAGTTTTTCTGCCTAAATGACCGCTTCTGGCCCAGAGTGTGTAAAAACGCGCTGATGCACTGTCGGTGCGCAGCGCTGACGGTTGTTAGCGGGGTAATTGCTCAGAACAAGTCCTACGGACCATCACGACGGCCTGGGAGCCCATAGCGCCGCTGGATGGCCAAAATACAGACCTCTTCAGGCCGACAGCGCCTTCATTAACCCGCTGGTACCGAGAATTTTTATGACTCGCTTAAAGTTGTAGGCGAGGACGTTCAAGCTCATCTCCGCACTTACTCCGGCCAACTTTCGGGTCAGAAAATGTGTGGCGCCCATCCATTGCTTGAGTGTCCCGAAGGGATGCTCGACCGTACGCTTGCGGACTCGCATCATGTCCGGCGCGTTGCCCAGCCTGTTGTGCATTTCCTCCAATACGGCTTCATGTTCCCATCGCCGAACTCGCCGTTGCTTGCTTGGTGTGCACTTCGATTTCAGCATGCATCCCTGGCAATTAGAACTCCAGTAACGGTGCAACTTCAGGCCTTTTTCAACGCTGGAAAAGCGCCAGATCAACGCCTCTCCAGCGGGACAAATGTATTCGTTTTTTGCCGCGTCATAGTGGAAGGCATCGTTATTGAAACGCCCGTCAGCCTTGGCTCCAGAGGTCATCGGCTTAGGCACATAGGCGGTGATGCCTGCATCGTGACATGCCAGGATTTGTTCGCCTTTGAAGTAACCTCGGTCAGCCACTACCGACAAGGTATCTGACGCCATAGCCTCGCGGGCCTGCTTGGCCATCGAGCTGAGTTGATCGCGGTCGGAGCCGACGTTGGTAACTTCATGGGCAACGATCAAATGGTGCTGGGTATCGACCGCTGCCTGCACATTGTAACCGACGATTCCAGTGCCGCGCGTCATCATGGAACGGGCGTCTGGATCGGTCAGTGAGACCTGTTTATCCGGTGATTCGTTGAGCTGAGTTTCAATCGCTTGAAGCTCTTTCATTTGCGTCCTCAGCTTGGCGATCTTCTCTTCCAACCGCACGGCGTTGGATTTGGAGGCTGTGGGTTCTTGTCGATCCGCAGCATCAAGCTCGGTCAGGTAGCGGCTGATGCTCGATTCAATTTCTTCCATTCGTCGCTTTAGTTTGGCGCTAGTGAAGTTGCGGTCACGATTGTTGACGGCCTTGAATTTACTGCCGTCGACGGCAACCAGGTTTTCTCCGAACAATCCGAGCTACTGACAGAGCACGACGAACTGACGACAGACGCCTCGGATGGCCTTGCTGTTGTCTTTTCGGAAGTTGGCGATGGTCTTGAAATCCGGCATCAAACGCCCCGTCAACCACATCAGCTCAACGTTGCGTTGAGCTTCTCGCTCCAGGCGTCGGCTCGATTGGATACGGTTGAGATAGCCATAGATATAGATCTTCAACAGGACCTCAGGGTGGTAAGCAGGTCGGCCCGTATCAGCAGGAATAGCACCGTCGAAGCCCAAATTGACCAGGTCGAGTTCGTCGACGAAGACGTCGACTATACGTACCGGGTTGGTATCGTTGACGTAGTCGTCGAGGCTTTCGGGAAGTAAGGTGCCTTGACCTCTATGCTCCCCTTGAATAAAGCGCTTCACGAGACGATCCTCTTGTGGAACTCGAATGTTGGATGCTGCTGTGAAGATAGTGAAATCTACCCGTTTTGACGATGTCGACCATGATTTAGGGTATGAGTACCGTGGTCATAATTACAGCGTGCAGAGCGATGGGGATATGTTCCTGATCAGAACTTACGACGACGAACCAAGCTGTGCGACTGTCGTAAGTCCGACCAGGGCGCATGCCAACGGCAACCTTAGACAGCTCGTCGCTTTCTTGCAGACGGAGTTTGGGGTCTCTAGGATCAAGCTCTACAAGGGGGATTTGGGGAGCTACGCTGAGATCGACCTTGAAACGTTGGCATTCCTTCCCATTTAATTCGGCAGCGATAGCGCGGTTGGTGTTTTTACACACTCTGGGCCGAGAGCTGTCACTCACGAACGACGGCTTTCGGCCAAAAGCTGACGGTGGCTACAGGCAGAAATCGACCCACTGCCGCCGTCTAGATCAGATGTGATCTTTGTTGGAGCGGGCTTACCCGCAAGGAGGCTGCTTGAGCAACTCACATGCTCTTCGAGCGATGTCATCTGCACCATCGGAAATGACCACTGAAATGCCTAAATAGTGTTCAAGGTGCAGGGTGAGCGTGTGTTCACCTACCAACAGATCCCAGTAGCGCTGGTCTTGACCATCGAGCCTCTCTTTCCAGCAACCTCCCAGCCCTTGCTCAAGAACCCGGGCCACGTCCTCGAAAAGCGTCCAGTCGGCTTCTTCTGATACATCAATCCTCACCATGCGTCACCTCACCAACAGAAGTCCCCCGATTCTGGTGGCTCCTGCGAATGGTCGCAATGGGGCGGTTAGCAACGGCCTGACTTCGACCGTCGCTAGTAACTGGCGGAAAGTCAATTCACGACCATAATTGCCATCACAAAGCCATCGCCGCCGTTCAAGCGTTCAAGGAAAAATATGATTTCCAAGCTCGTTTCGACTTGCCTCATCTGCTCGTCCCTCGCAGGATGCAACTACTTAACGTATTACAAAGAACTCGAAGCTGATAAGCGTCTTGCTATTGTTACCGAAAAGAAAGAGTTCAATGGGACGACGGCATACACAAGAAAGATTACCTGCTCCGAACCCAGCCCAGATGCTCTAACAGCTCTTGCCGCAAGTCTTAGCGGGGAAACTAAAGCCGGGGTTAACGTGGCGGCCGCTTATTCTGAGAACGCTGCAAGTATAGGCTTAAGAACTCAATCAATTCAATTGTTGCGCGATCAGCTTTACAGCATCTGTCAAGCCTATGCCAATGAAGGTCTTTCTTCTTATAGCTACCAAACATTGCTCGCAAAAAACCAACAGAATACAATTGCATTAATGGCTATCGAGCAATTAACCGGCGTCATAAAGTCTCCTAATGTAAAGATTACGACACGCGCAGAGTCTTACGCCTCAGGCTTAGTTAACAAACAAAATAAAGTTACCGAAATGGAGGCTGAACTGGCTGATCAAGAAGACAAAAAATCAGAAAAGTCTCAAGAACTGACAAAAACAATTGATGCGCTTAAGAAAGACCTCAAAGATGCCCAGCGAAGCCAGTCCAACGCTAGCGGCAACGTACACGTTGAGCAAGCAGAAACACCCGAGTCCGTGGGGCAAACTCAGACGAACATTACAACCATCACTGATGCAATTCTGAAACTAGTAGCAACCACAAATGCCAGCCTTGAAAATGTAAACTCTATGTTTGTTTGTACGGACATCCTTCAAACTTCCGGCTTTAGAGGAAAGGCACAAAATGCAGCAAAAGACATGTATACACCATTAGAAAAAGCATGTGAGGACTACGTCAATCAACGGTTGAAGACGGAAATATCTCGCTTAGAGATTGAGGCCAAGGTCTACGCCACAGCGAACCCAACAAAAGTACTAGCTAAACCGGACGAGTTTACTAAAGCGATTGAAGCAGTAACTACGCCAACCAGAACAACCTCTCAGGATCAGTAATTTTACGGCCTCAATCACTGTGGGACTACCAAACTCAGCAATGACCATGTGATGATTTCTTTCGCCGTCCGCTATTGACCGAAAGCCATCAACATCAGTCATTGCCCAAATCCATCCTATGCGTCTCATACCCATCCTCTACCCGCACAAAGCCACAGCGCAGGTAAAACACGCTTCCACCAGCGGTGTCGGTATAAAGCCTCACGCTTCTAAAGTGCAAAGCAGCATGAACAAGCAGCGCGTTCACCAGCCTCTGACCAACATACTGCCCCCTAGAACTAGGCACCACGTACAAACGTCGCAACCTTCCGACACTGGCCCCAGCATACGGATCAACTGAAAGCCCCCCGATCCCCACCAGTCGCTCGTTCAAATACGCGGCCATCAGGCACTCTCCAGGCGCATCGAAGCGATTGACGCCTGAATGCCACTCCGAGATCAATCGGGTAAGAAACCTGAAGCCCTCAGCCACCGCCGCCTTCTCAAGATCAGCGATCTGTGGCGGTAGGTGTGTGATCGGTTGAATCTCCGTCTGGTTCATCCGTACTCCCTGATTTGGCATAAAACACTGGCGGCGAGGCTGGAAAACCCTCGAGAAACGCCTCTATTTGCCGGCGATTTTGCAAGTGGACAGTCAGCACCTGTGGCCCCACCGCCAGGCGCGTTCTCTCGATGCCTGGGCGCGAGTTACGGTCGAAATTCCACACGTAGCGCAGGAAGGTCAGGAACCCCCGGTCGAGCTTCTCGCTACAGCCGTCAGGCATGTCGGGGCGGGGGCGGTTCAATGCGCTGCGCATCAGTACTCGCAGGAAACAGGTGAGACGTGGGGTGTCCAGCCAGATGATCAGGTCGGCACGCTCAAGGCGCAGGTCAAAGGTGCGACGGGCGTAGTTTCCTTCGCATACCCAGTTATCCGTTGCCACCGCGTTGCGAACCCGGGAACGGAACTGTTCTGCGTCGGGCTCAACCCAGCCTGGCTCCCAGAACAGCCGGTCCAGGTGGACTATCGGCAGCCCCAAGCGCTTGCCCAACAGACGGGCCAGGGTGGATTTGCCGCTGCCTGAATTGCCGAGAATGATGATTCGCTGCATGGGGCATCCTGTCGTCAAGACCACTGGCTTTGCGTGGGCGACCAATGGTCAGTGACTGACAGGTACAGGTCAACTCTTTACCTTATGCGGCGAGTTGATCGTGAGGGGGGTTGGGTCGTCGTGTTGGAGGGTCGCACAGACTCAAGGCTTCAAGTCGCCCAACGGATCATAAGGCGGCTTCCTCCCCTCCCTATCCTTCTTCTCCTTATCCAACGGCGCAATCGCCGGCCCCACCGGGTCCACCTGCGGATCCGCCACATCCGGCGAATCCGGGTCAAACCCCAACTCATCCTTGCCACTGGAATGCTCGCCCGAAGCCGGGCCTTTGGGTGTGTTACTCACGGCGTTCTCCTCGTTCAGAGCGGGCGGGCCCTGTCGTGCAGGTTCTCCAGGTCTTCCTCGACGCGTTCCACGTCGTCGGCCTGACGCTCCGCCGGGTCGTTGGGGCGCAACGCGTCGTTGTCGCGCTCTTCTTCTCCGGGTGTGCGGTCAGGGTTTGGGGTGCCGGGCGGTGGCTGGTTGTAGTCGGACATGATGGTTCACCTCGAAGGGGTCTACACAGGTTTAGAGAAACCGCCGTGCGCCATCGTTCAACTTGTTTGCCCAGGCGTGAGATGATGCGCGCCCCTTCTGGAGGCATGAACCGGATGTTCGAGCTCAAACCCTGCGACCCTGTCACCTTCCGTCAACAAACCCGGCGCAGCACGTTGATTGTGGCGGTGCTGTTCCTGGCCTTGGCGATGTTGCTGTCGAGCCTGGCGGTGATGTTGTTTGGCGAGCCTGGCGGGGATAATTTCCGCTTTAATGTCGGCGGTGTGTTCGCCGGGGTGTTGATCACGGTGGCGCTGGTGCGCAGTCCGTTCTGGTCTCAGCCGTGGCTGGCGGCGGCGGTGTATGGCTGGCAGCTCAAGCGCAACCTGATGAGCGTGACCAACGTAATGCACAAGGTCACTGAACGGGTGCAGGCGAATGACCCGACGGCGATCAAGGTGCTGCGTTTTTATCACTTGGGCCTGACGCAGATGCATGAGCTGGACGCCAACTCCAGCGCCCAGGTGCAACTGGTCGCTGAGGTCGAGGCGCATAAGGCCAAGATGCAGGCGTTGGGGATCGATCCCGAGCAGACCCGGTTCGACCCCGCCTGGCTGGACGCGTTTAAAAGCGCTTAGGCCAGCACGCCAATGCGTTGCTCGTCGGGCCAGAACAGCGCGGCCTGGCCGCAGGGTTGGCCTGCATCGTCGAGCAGGGTCCACACCACCCCGGCGTGGATCATGAAGGGCTGATCAAAGGCATCTACGCGCCAGCCGCTGTAACCGGCGGCGATGCCGTTGGCGGTGACTTGCTCCAGCAGTACCTGGCGTGCGGCGCGGTCGAGTTCCGAGGCGCTGAAGCGTGAGGGCATGCCGATGAAGCGCTCGCGCGGGTATTTGAAGCACTGCAACGCGCAGTCGTTCACGTAGGTAAAGCGCGGGTCTGCGGCGCCGTCATGGGCGAGCAGGCTGTAGGGCGCGTCGCGGTGCAGCCAGGCCAGGCGCTGTTGCGGGTCGAGGTGGTCGGGGGCCGGCAGTCCCTGGCCGGTCCAGTGTCGATACGCCATGTCCAGCACGCCTACGAAGTTTTCTTGATGAGACACGCACACCCTCACATGGTCAGTTGGAAATTTTTGCCCGCCAGCAGAAGACCGCGCTGACGGCAATGGCCGCACCGGCCAGGCCAAACACCCAGGGCGCCGAGGCGATCGGCAGCAACAAGCCGGCGAGCAAGGGCCCGAGGCCGGCGCCGATATCGCGCCACACGGCGTTCGAGGCCAGCGCCGACACGCGCATCGAACCGGGGTTGCGCTCGGCGACCAATGTCGTCACCAGCGGCAGTTGCAGCGCACGCAACACCAGCACCGCCGCCGCGCCGACAATCACCCAGTAGCTGCCGAATGCGGTCAGGGCCAGGGCACTCAGGAACGAAAACAGCAACAGCATCGAGGTCGCGCCAAACCGCTGGGCCGCGCGACCGCCCAGTGGGCTCAGGAGCATTTCCGAGACGTACCGCAGCGCCATGAGGCCACCGGCGATCAGCACCGCATCGCCGCCCAGCAGCTTCTGCGCCTGGATCGACAGGCCGAAGATAAACAGGCCGTCCAGCGCCACCCCCTCGATAAACGACCACATCGCCACGCTGTCCGGCCATTTGAAGCGGCGCCCCGGCGTGCTGTGCAAATCATGCCCGACCGTAGGCAAGCCGCGCGCCATCCACAAGCCCACCAGGCAGCAGCCAGCCAGAATCAGAAAGATCGGACGCGGCCCAGCCATCAATGTCAGCCAGCCGCCCAGGGGCAACGCCAGCATCGGCCCCAGGGCGATCAGCGCACGGGAACGCCCGGCCCGGCGTGCGGCGCCGGCAGGTTCCGAGGTGGCCAGCACTTGGGTCGAGAGGTTCAACGCAGCAAAACACAGGCCCCACACCAGGCGCAGGCAGAGCAAGGCGGCGAAGCCGGACAGCAGCGAGTTGCCCACGGCGCACAGGGTGGCGGCGCCGGCGGCGATCATGCAGGTCAGGCGGTCGCCGTTACGCGCGTAGAAATTCAGCACATGGCGGTAGCCGAAAATCCGCACCAGGCGGTTGGCCGCCAGCAGCACGCCGGCTTGGGCCAGGGTGATGCCGAAGGCCTGGGATTCCATCGGCAGCAGCAGGTAGAGCAACACGTCGCTGGGCAGGCATAACGCCAGGGTCAGCGCGGCGCGGCGGGAGTGGGTATCAGCGGTGCGAAGGGCCAGGCTGGACATAAATCTGGAAACATCCCGAAATATTCAGGTCGCCACGGTAGCGCTAATCAGCCCTTTTTCCCATAGGGAAACAACCGCAGACCACTGGCCACGGCCCCGACCAAGGCAAATCCGCAGCCCAGCCATAGCGCATATTGCGGCCCGCTGCCCAGGGACAGGTGAAAACACAAGGCCACCAACGATGCGCCCAGCGTCTGCCCCAACAACCGCGAAATCGCCACGATGCCACTGGCCCCGCCGCTGCGGGCCAACGGCGCGCTGGTCATCAACGCCTTGAGGTTGGGCGACTGAAAGAAGCCGAAGCCCGCGCCACACAGCGCCATGCGCCAGCCGATATCAAACGCCGACGCGCCGCTGCCCAGGGTCGCGAGTGCGGCCATGCCCACGCTGAGCATCAACAGGCCGATGCCGCACAGCACGCCCAGGTTCACCCGGTCGGCCAGGCGCCCCGCCACCAGCGCCATTACCGCCACAACCGCAGGCCACGGCGTCATCAGGAAGCCGGTTTCCACCTGGCTATGCCCCAGCACCGCCTGCAACAGGAACGGCAGCGACACAAAGGCCAGGCCCTGGGCGCTGAACGCGCAAATGGCAGTGAGGGAAGACAAGGCAAACACCGGGCGCTTGAACAGGTCCAGCGCCAGCATCGGCGCCGGGTGCCCGGCCTGGCGCCGCAACAACAACGCGCCGCACACCAGCGCCACCGCGATCAGGGCCAAGGTCAACGCACCCTGGGCGCCATGCACCGCCGTGCCCAAACCCAACACCAACAACGCAAACAGCCCCGCGCACAACAACGCGGCAAGACGATCGAAGGCATGCCCGGTCATCGGCAGGGTCGGCAACGAGCGCAGGCCCAACGCCAGCGCCAGCAAACCCAAGGGCACGTTGATCAGGTACAGCCAGTGCCAGGTCGCCACCGACAGAATCGCCGATGCGGCGGTCGGCCCCAGGGTAAACGCCAGTCCCACCACCAGCGAGTTGTAACCCAGCCCCCGACCGAGCATTTTTGACGGGTAGATATGCCGCAGCAGCGCCGTGTTCACGCTCATGATCGCCGCCGCGCCCAGCCCCTGCACCACCCGCGCCGCCGTCAGGGTGACCAGCGAGCCGGCCAGCCCGCAAAACAGCGACGAGACAATAAACAGCAGCAACCCACCGAGATACACCCGGCGATGCCCCAGCACATCACTGAGGGACGCAAACGGCAACACCGTGGCGATGATCGCCAACTGGTAGGCGTTCACCACCCAGATCACCGAGGCGGAATCGGTGCCAATCCCCTCGGCCAGGGTCGGCAAGGCCGTGTTGACGATGGCCGTGTCCAGGGTCGCCATGCCGATCCCCAGGGAGATCGCCATCACAGCCGGCAGGCGTTTATTGAGGGGCAACCCATCGGCAACAGAAGACATGGACTATCCGCGCAGGTGACAAAGACCCCTAGATTACGGGTAGACCGTTTTTTTTTCAGTGGCCGATGGCCTGGCTGTCAGAATTTTCATGTTGATGCCCACGCGATTCCCGACAAAAAACGGACAGCACCTACATCTCCCCCCGACCATTCTTTGCACCCTTGGCGTTTCTTCTCTTAACGAACCGGAGAGCGCCGCCCATGCTAAAGCAGCCACCCCTGACCCATGACCGTCGACAATTCCTACGCCTTGCTACGGTCGGCGCTGGCGCCCTGATGCTCACGGGCGCGTTACCTGCAGCGCTCGCACACGCCTCGCCGGCACCGAAGGCGGCCAATAACCTCAACCCACAACAAGCCCTGGCCAGGTTGATGGAAGGCAACGGTCGCTATGCCGAAGGCGTCACCAAGCGCCATGAATTCATGAGCGAGCGCGAGGCGTTGGAGGGCGGGCAGAATCCGTTCGTAGCGGTCCTGAGCTGCGCTGATTCACGGATTACTCCGGAATACGCCTTCGATACCGGCCTTGGCGACCTGTTTGCCGTACGGGTGGCGGGTAACTTCGTGACCGACGACGGGCTCGCCAGCCTCGAATACGCGGTGGCGGTGCTCCGCACGCCGTTGATCATGGTGCTCGGGCACGACAGCTGCGGCGCCCTTGCCGCCGGGGTGAAAGCCACCAAGGACAACGCCACGTTCCCCGGCAAGATCCAGGGCCTGGCAGACGCGTTCAAGCCGTCGGTGCGCAAGGTCTTGAAAGCGCCTGGCGATCTGCTTGCGAACGCCATTGCGCAAAATGTCAGCGACACGGTGGCGCGGCTCAAGGCCGAGTCGACGCTGCTGGCGGACGCCCTGGCCGCTGGCAAACTGCACATTGTCGGCGGTATCTACAGGTTGCACAGTGGCCGGGTCGAGTTGATCGGCTGACCCTCAACGCCAGTGCCCGGTACTGGCCATCAACCCCACGGCTTGCGCAAAACCCGCCTGGGGTGCGGTGTTCAGCGTGACCAGCCCGACACAGCGGCTCGGCTTCAACGTCGCGGCCCGCGCAGCGATCCGTGCGCCCTGCTGCGCACCGGCGAACACCGCTTCGGGGATGTGCAGCGCATTCATCAGATCGAGCACATCCTGGCCAAGCACAGCGTCGTCTGCCGTGCGCAAGTACGGTACGATCACCCGAAAGCCCTGGGCAGCCAGCGGCGCCGCCACCTCGGAGAACGCCCTGACATCTGCCCCCAGCAACATGATCGCCCGGCCCTCCTCCGGCCCAAACTGTTCATAACGGATCTCCTGGTCATCGGTGCTCACCTGTTGCACGGCCAACGCCGGCGCGGCCATGACCACCGCCGCCAGCAGCAAAAAACCACGACGATCAAACATGACTGACTCCCACTATTAATTCACTGCCCAGCCAACCGGCCAGGTATTCCCCTGCCTGCATCACACCCGCTTCTTCCCCCAGGCGCTGCACCAGGAACTCACACAGCCCGGCGAAACTGCCGTCGGCCTGCAGCTGTTGCACGGCCAGTAGCTCCAGCGCATCCACTTGGCGTAAACGCGACGTGAACTGCCGACGCCACACGAGCAAGCCCCCCGCCTGTTCCAGCATCACCGCTTCCGGCGCGGCCGCTTCCTGCCACAGCGCCGACCAGATGGCCTCGGCATTGGTGGTCAGGGCGTGGCAGCGCAACGACGGCGTCAGTTGCAACATAGCCCTGTCCCAATCCAGCTCGGCCAAGGCCTCCATGGCCAACGGCTGTGCATCGGCGGCGACAAAGGCTTCATTCAGGGCCGACTCGATCCAGGCCAGTTCATGCACATCGGGGTTGCGCGGGAATACGTCCTTCAAGGTGGCATAGAAGCCCTCCGGGTACGCGTCCAGCGTCCAGGCGTGAGGCGGATGGCGGTCGATATGGGTGATGCTTGCGGCCAGGAAGGCTTCCTCCCCGACCCACCGGCGCAGGTTGGGAAACGCCTGTTCCAGGCAACCCACCAACTGCGCACGGTAGTTGTTCTGGTACACCGCCAGGCCGGCGTGATGATTGCCCAGCGCCTGCGCGGATTCATCCGACGCACTCACCAACCAGCTGCGAAAAGTCTGTTGTAGCTGTGCCAGGTTCATCGTTGCGCTCCCAACGTCCGGGCCATGGCCAATTCCTGGAGCAGCTCGGCAAGCGGCGGGATTTCATCGTCGCGCTCGATCATGGTCGCCACCGGCCCTAGCCGCGTCATGGCCTGGGCGTACAGTTCCCAGACGCCGGCGCACACCGGGCTGTCATGGCTGTCGATCAAAATGTCGCGACCCTGGCTGTGGCCGGCCAGGTGCACCTGGCGCACACGTTCGGCGGGAATACCCTTGAGAAACGCCAGGGCGTCGAAACCGTGGTTGCTGGCACTGACGAACACATTGTTGACGTCCAGCAGCAACTCGCAGCCGGTGCGCTGGGCCATGGCCGCGATAAATTCCCACTCGGCCATGGAGGCGCCTTCGAACGCCAGGTAACTCGACGGGTTCTCAAACAACATCGTGCGGCCCAATGCGTCCTGGGCTTGATGGATGTTGGCGCAGACTCGGTCCAGGGCTTCGTCGGTGTAGGGCACTGGCAACAAGTCATGGGAATTGAATCCCCCGCTGCGCGACCAGCTCAAGTGGTCGGACACAAACAGCGGTTCAACTTCGTCTACCAGCGACTTGAGGCGCTTCAAGTAATCCCCGTCCAGCCCTTCGGCGGTGCCGATGGACATGGACACGCCGTGCAGCGCCACCGGGTAGCGCTCGCGCACCTGACGCAGGATATGCCGGGGCTGACCGCCCGCGACCATGAAGTTTTCGGAGATCACTTCGACGAAATCCACGGGCACCGAGGTCTCCAGGAAGTCGCAGTAATGCTCCTTGCGCAGGCCCAGGCCATAGCCTGAAAAGTGCGGGTTGGATGTCGACATGGCGGATCTCCGCAAAGAATAAGTGGCGAGCCCGCAAGGGGCCCGCCGGGTGGATTACTTCGGTTCAGTCAGGGTGCCGCCGGCCTTGAGGCACTCGGACGGGGTCTTGACGATCACGCCTTCGCCCTTGCAGCTGTTGAGGCCTTTGCAGTCGTTCTTGGCGGTGGCGCACAGGCTGGTGCCTTTGCAGGTGTTGACGCCGTAGCAACGGCCGGGTTTTTCCTGCTGATCAGCAGCGCTGGCAGCGGTGGCGAACGAAGCCGAAGCCATGGCGATCAGGGCAGCAGCGGCAGCGAGGCTCAGACGGGATTTGAGTGCAGTGTTCATGGGTGTTTCTCCGGGGTTGGGGTGAATTACTTGATAACGGAAGCAGCGTCTTCGATGACCTTCGCCACAGCCTCAGGCTGGGAGATGTACACCGAGTGGCTGGCTTTGATTTCAGTGACCTTGGAACCGGCGCGCTTGTACATCCAGCGTTGCAGGTCCGGGCTCAGGGCGCGATCTTCGGTGGACACCACCGCGTAGGTCGGTTTCTTGTGCCAGGCGGCAGCCCACACAGTGCCGCCGAACAAGGCGGTGGTTGCCGGCACTTGGGAGGCGGCCATGAAGTCGGTGCGGTTGGTGGTCAGGTCAGCGGCAAAGTCGGCGTTGAATTTGGTGCGATCGAAGAACAGATGACCGTCGCGGCTGGCCTTGATGTCATCGCTGGGCGCCGGCATCGAGCCGATCAACTGGGCCATGTTCTCGCCCACTTCCGGCTGCAGCGCCGAGACGTAGACCAGCGACTTGACCTTGTCGCGGTCGCCGGCAATCGAGATCACCCCGCCACCGGAGCTGTGACCCACCAGCACCACCGGCCCGACTTGCTGCTCCAGTACTTCGCGGGCCTCGGCCACATCGGCGGCCAGGCTCTCGTGGCCCTGGTGCACCACGGTGACCTTGTAGCCCTTGTGAATCAGGATGTCGTGCACCACACGCCAGCCGGAACCGTCGACAAACGAACCGGGCACGATCACCACGCTTTTACCGGTGCCGGGCTGCGGAGCATCGGCCGCCTGGGCCAGCATCGGAACCGTCAGGGCCATGGCAATGGCCAGGGAAGAAAGCATACGCATTGGAAATCTCCATCAAAGTTATGAACGTTTGCCTGAGATCAGGCGGTCCAGCGACCAGGCTCCACCGCCGTACGCCAGCAGTGGCAACAACAAGCCCGCCCAGGTCAGGTGCACCGGCCAGGCGGCGGGGTACACAAACACCTCGATCACCAGGGTCATGCCCAGCAGCGCGGCGGCGGCCGGACGGGTCAGCAGGCCGAGCACCAGCAACAGCGGGAACAGGTGCTCGGCGTAAGTCGCCAGGTGCGCGGCCCAGTCCGGCGGGATCAACGGCAAGGCGTATTCCGAACGAAACAGCGTGTAGGTCGACGGCTTGAGTTCAAGCAACCCCGTGACCTTGGTGCGCCCCGACAGGAAGAACACCGCCGCAATCGCCACCCGCGCCACCAGCAACAGCAGCGCGTCGGGGAGCAGGCGCTGGATCACGGCTGCTCCGTCAGGCTGCCGAAGCCTTTAGGGGTCTTGATCTGGGTGCAGGTGCCTTTGTCCACCAGCACCCAGGCGTTGCCCTGGTAGTCGGTGGTGGAGGTGGCGGCGCACGAAGTGCCAGCGCCTGCGGCGCAATCGTTGGCACCGGCCAGGGCCACGCCGAAGCATTTTTCCTGGGGCTTGGGTTCATCGGCATGGGCCACGGCCGCGAAGGCGCTGAGGGACAGGGCGAGGGTTGCCGCGAGGGCTGCGTAAGGACGCTTCATGGGGTGAGTCTCCTGGCTTGACTGAGTGTGGCCAGGGCGCCTTGGGGTCGGTGACCGCCTGCGCCAGCTGGTGTGCAGAGTTAAAGCCAGGCGTGTATCCGGTCTGTGTCGCGAACGCGATAGAACGTCATGCGGGTGTATCAGGATGGTGCGGGGATACAGTTCGATACACAGTCAATAAAACAATGCCAAAACCCCGGCGGTTTATTCGGCATCCCGAACGACACAATTAGAAATATTCGTGTTTCCGAACGAAGGCGATTTCGCGTCGCCGGTGACCGCAAAAATCACCATAAATTTCATATGGTTGTTGTCATGTTTGTTACATGCCAACTGGCATACATTCTGCTTTATCCGTGTTTCTGGTAATAAAATGTTTCAGCTCTGAGACAGTCTCATCCCCTGAAGCATGGCCGGCGATCCACCTATAAAAACCACCACGCCCCAAAGGAGGGCGGCCTTCCGACCTTTTGATCGACATCAACTTTCCAAGACTGCTGCTGCACATCTGCACCCCAAAAAGGGCGAACGGCCTGATCGCCGAAAACAAGCCCGACTATAAAAAGGACGATTTGATGAGCTCGAGCAAGAACCACGCAGTGTCCTTCCTGGACGCAGACCACCCCGCGCCGGCCACCCCGGACAGCACCATTGGCTTCGGTCCCTTTCTACTCCTGGCAAGACAGCACGTATTGCTGCGCAACGGCGAGCCGGTGACCCTCGGCAGCCGTGCGCTCTACCTGTTGATTGCCCTGGTGACCCGTGCCGGCGAATTGCTGGAGAAGTCCGAACTGATCTCCTTCGCCTGGCCCAAGGTGGTGGTGGAGGAATGCAACCTGCGCGCGCAGATCGTCGCGTTGCGCCGGGCCCTGGGTGACGATGGCAACTTCAGCTACATCGTCACCGTGCCGGGCCGGGGTTATCGCTTTGTCGCGCCGGTCACGGTGCAGGCTGCCGGTGAAGAGCACCTGCCGGTGCCTTATGTGCGAGTGGATGAGCCCAATCTGCCGACGTCGACGGCTGAGGTGATCGGCCGCGACGCCTTGATCGCCAGCCTGGCCGACCAGGTCATGACCCAGCGTTTCGTCACCCTCACCGGCCCCGGCGGCATCGGCAAGACCACCGTGGCCATGGCCGTGGCGCAACGCCTGGCCAGTGAACTCAACCTGGGCAGCTGTTTTGTCGACCTGGCCCCCGCCACCAGCGGGCAATGGGTGGCCGGCATGCTCGCCAGCGCCCTGGGCATCCAGACGGTCAGCGAAGACCCGCTGCAGGGCGTGGCCGCCAGCCTGGCCAACCGGCGCTTGCTGCTGGTACTGGACAACTGCGAACACGTGCTGCCGGCAACCGCCGACGCCGTGGAAACCCTGCTGCGCAGCGCGCCCCAATGCCATGTACTGACCACCAGCCGCGAACCGCTGCGTGCCGAAGGTGAACGGGTGCACGACCTGGCGCCGCTGCAAGTGCCCGACGCACACGCCAGCCTCAGCGCCCACGAAGCCCTCGCCTGGTCCGGCGTGCGCCTGTTTGTGGAGCGCGTGCGCGCCCTCGACCCCGACTTTGTATTCGGTGATGCCGATGTCGCCGCGGCCTGTGCGATCTGCCGCAAGCTCGACAGCAACGCCTTGGCCATCGAGATCGCCGCCGCCCGCGTGCGCACCTTTGGCATCCAGGACCTGGTGGGCCTGCTCGACGGCAGTTTTCGCCTGCAAATGACCGGCCGACGCACTGCCCTCGCCCGCCACCGCTCCCTGAGCGCCACCCTGGATTGGACCTACGCCATGCTCAGTGGCGATGAACAGGCGATGCTGCGCCAGCTCGCGGTGTTCACCGGTTCCTTCACCCTGGAAGCGGTCAAGGCAATGACCGTCAGCAGCAGCCTCGACCCGCGCAATGCCCTGCCCCTGCTCGAAAGCCTGATGGACAAGTCACTGCTGATCGCCGGTGAGTCCAAGGCGCTCAAACGCTATCGCCTGCTGGAAACCACCCGCGCCTACGCCCTGGAAAAACTCAGCGAACAGGGCGAAACCAGCTCAACCTGCCAACGCCATGCACGCTATGCCCTCGGTATGTTGCAGGAAGCCGGGCAGACCCTGGACGGCCTGTCGCCGGAAACCTGGCTGGCGCTCTACGGCCCGGAAATCAACACCATCCGCGCGGCGCTCGAATGGGCCTATTCGCCCAGCGGCGACTTGCCCCTGGGCATCGAACTGACCCTGGGCGGCGTACCGCTGTGGTTGCGTTTGTCCCTGGTCAGCGAGTGCCGCACCTGGGTCGACAAAGGCCTGGCCAGCGACGGCCTCGTCCCACTGCCGTTGCGCCAGCGCATGCTGTTGCAGACCGCCCTGGCCAGCGTGCTGATGCTCACCTACGGCACCGGCAGCGAAATGCGCGAAGCCTGGCGCCAGGTGCGCGAAGACGCCCGCGACCTCGGTGATGCCGAGCACAAGTTGCGCGCCCTGTGGGGTTTGTGGACCGACCGCTGCGGCTGCAACCAGTACACCGAAGCACTGGAGCTGGCCGAGCGCTACATCGCCCTGAACAGCAGCGGCAGCCACCAACTGCTCGGCAAGCGCATGCGCGCCGTGGCGCTGTTCCATATGGGCGACCTACTGGGCGCTCGGCAGAATATCGACGAAGCCCTGGGCTCTCCGTCGGCGCCGCGCTCGCACATCATCGATGTGCACTTCGACCAACGCATCGCCGCGCGCTGCCTCAAGGCCAAGGTGCAGTTGCTCGAAGGCGATGTCGACCCGGCGCTGCGCTTGGTGGGACATTGTGTCGACGAAGCCATTTCCCTCGACCACCCCGCGACCCTTTGGTACACCCTGTGCCTGGGTGCGATCCCCCTGGCCCTGCTGGCGTCCAACCTGCCGAAAGTGCGCTACTACCTGGGCCTGCTGCAAGACAGCACCACCGGCCAGGACCTGCACATCTGGCGGCAGTTTCGCCTGTGTTTCGAGAGTATCCTGCTGATCCGCGAAGGCTCCCCGGAAGTCGGCGTGCCGCAACTGGGCGAAGCCCTGCATCACCTGCAAGGCCAGGGTGACAGCCAACTCTACAGCCTGCTGCGCTGTGAGTACGCCCTGGGCCTGGCGCGCCTGGGCCTGGAAAAACTCGCTCTGGAAGTGCTGGAAGACACCCTGCAATTGGCCCTCGGTCGCCACGAACGCTGGTTCGCGCCGCAGATGCTGCGCATCAAGGCACAAATGACCCTGCGCCAGGCTCACTACGGCTCGGTCGACAAAGCCAAAGTGCTGCTGCGCCAGGCATGGGTAGATGCGCAATTGTCCGGCGCACATTTTTGGCGGGCGCAGATTGCGACGGATTTGGCGCGACTGCAGGAACCCAAATTGCGCATCGCCTCCCTGCCGCGTTTCCAGCACCGATAGCGACGTCGATCTGGAGTGACCTGCTGTTGTGAACCCGGCGCGCTGCGGTGAATCTGACGAGGGCTGCCTATCGGGAAACCAATCCCGATTTAAACATCCCCTCAAAGCGCGCCTTGTTCGCCGCGTAATACGCCGCCACAGCCTTGTCCGCGGTGCTTTCCCGTGCCTGCATCATCAACGCTTCCAAGTCAGCCTGGGGGATGGAGAAATGCGCAAAGAAGTACGCCACTTCAGGATGCTCCTGGCTGAAGCCTTTGCGGGCCATGGCGTGGATCTGTTCGGCGCCGCCGAAAATCTGCTTGGGATCATCCAGGTAGCGCAGCGACCATTTGGAGAACATCCAGTGCGGGCTCCAGGCGTTGACCAATGACCACTTGTCACGCTTGAGGTTGCGGTCCAGCTCGTTGAGCATGCCGCTCTCTGATGACCCCACCAGTTTGTAGCCCACAAGCTTGTAGTCCTCGATCGCCTTGACGGTGAGTTTGTACTGGCCGTTGCCGACTTCGGAGGTAAAGATCTTGCCGTCGAACTTCTCGCGGATCCCGGGTTTGTTCAGGTCTTCCACGCTGGAGATTTCCGCGACCGGCACCGACGTGGGTACGGCCATGCCGATTCGTCCTTCATACAGCACGCCGAGGTCTTCAAGCCGGTCCTTGTACTTGTCGTAGAACGCCTTGTGGGTGCTGGGCAGCCAGACCATCGGGATCAGGTCGATATTGCCGTTGGCCAGCGCCTGGAACTGGATGCCGATATCGGCCATCACCAGCTTGACCGGTTGCTTGAGATGTTCCTGCAACGCCGTGCTGGCGAGCTTGACGGTGATTTCCGTATCGGACCAGTTCACCCAACCGATGCGTACCGGTGGTTTTTCTTCTGCATGGGTCACCGCCGCAGTGGCGCCCAGCGCAAGGCCGAGCAGGTAGGCACAGGCTTTTTTCCGATAGTGCACATGAGCATTCATCAGACGTCCTCCTAAGGGGTGAGGCCGATCTTAGCGACGACTGCAGGGCACCGCAATAGAAATGTACATGCGTGTCGACCATTATTGACACCTATGTACATTTATCCTAATTTCAGATCGCCGAGCCTGATGATGCCCACTACGGAGCACAGAATAATGTCCAGCGATCCCCTGCTGCAGCCCTACACAATCAAGCACCTGACCCTGCGCAACCGGATCATGACCACGGCCCACGAACCGGCCTACCCGGTGGACGGCATGCCGCAGGCGTTGTACCGCGCCTACCACGTAGAGCGCGCCAAGGCCGGCGTGGCCTTGACCATGACCGCAGGCTCCGCCGCCGTATCGCGGGACAGCCCGCCGGTGTTCAACAACGTGCTGGCCTACAAAGATGAAGTGGTCGGCTGGTTGAAGGACCTGACCGATGAGTGCCACGAACACGGTGCGGCGGTGATGATCCAGCTGACGCACCTGGGCCGTCGTACACGCTGGGACAAGGCCGACTGGCTGCCGGTGGTCTCGCCGTCGCACCGTCGCGAGGCGTCACACCGCTCGTTCCCAAAGAAGATGGAAGACTGGGACATCGAGCGGATCATCAAGGACTACGTCGACGCCGCCGAACGCATGAAAGCCGCCGGCTTGGATGGCCTGGAACTGCAAGCCTACGGCCATTTGATGGACCAGTTCTGGTCACCGCTGACCAACGAGCTGGACGGCCCTTACGGCGGTTCGCTGGAAAACCGCATGCGCTTCACCTTCGACGTTCTGCGCGGCATTCGCCAGCGCGTCGGCGAAGACTTTCTGCTGGGCGTGCGCTACACCGGCGACGAAGCACTGCCGGGCGGGTTCACCGCCAGCGAAGGCCTGCAGGTTTCGCATATGCTCAAGGACAGCGGGCTGGTGGACTTCCTCAACGTGGTGCGTGGGCATATCGATACCGACGCGGGCCTGACCGACGTGATTCCGATCCAGGGCATGCGCAACTCGCCGCACCTGGATTTTGCCGGCGAGATCCGTGCGTCCACCGGCTTTCCCACCTTCCACGCAGCGAAAATCCCGGATGTGGCCACCGCGCGCTACGCCATTGCGTCGGGCAAGGTGGACATGGTCGGCATGACCCGCGCCCATATGACCGACCCGCATATCGTGCGCAAGATCATCGAGCGGCGTGAAGAAGACATCCGCCCCTGCGTCGGCGCCAACTACTGCCTGGACCGCATCTACCAGGGCGGCGCCGCCTACTGTATCCACAACGCGGCGACCGGCCGTGAAACCAGCATGCCCCATGAGATTCCCAAGGCTGCGGTGAAGCGCAAAGTGCTGATCATCGGCACGGGCCCGGCCGGGCTGGAAGCGGCACGCGTCGCCGGTGAGCGCGGGCATGATGTGACAGTGCTGGAAGCCGCGGACCAGCCCGGCGGGCAAATCCGCCTGACCGCCCTGAGCGAGCGGCGTCGCGAGATGATCGGCATCATCGACTGGCGCATGGCCCAGTGCGAACGCCTGGGCGTGAAATTCCACTTCAACACCTGGGCCGAAACCGAGACGGTGCTGGCCCATGAGCCGGACGTGGTGATCGTCGCCACCGGCGGCCTGCCGCACACCGACGTGCTGGCCGCGGGCAATGAACTGGTGGTGTCGACCTGGGACATCATTTCCGGCGACGTCAAACCGGGGCGCCATGTGTTGATCTTCGACGACGCCGGCGACCACGCCGCGCTGCAAGCCGCCGAAGTGATTGCGCAGAGTGGCGCCAGCGTCGAAATCGTCACTCCGGACCGAGCCTTCGCCCCGGAAGTCATGGCCATGAACCTGGTGCCCTACATGCGCAGCCTGCAGGACCTGGACGTGACCTTTACCGTAACCTATCGGGTTGAAACGGTGGAGAAACGCGACGGTCGGCTGGTCGCGCGTTTTGGCAGTGACTACGGCGCGGTGCGCAAGCAGCGGGTGGTCGACCAGGTGGTGGTCAACCATGGCACGCTTCCCCTGGATGACCTGTACTTTGAGTTGCGCGCGCACTCCAGCAATGGCGGCGCGGTCGAGCAGCAGGACTTGATTGCCGGGAACGCGCAGAACATCGTGACGAACCCTGAAGGTCGCTTCCAGCTGTTCCGGATCGGTGATGCAGTGGCCGCACGTAATACCCATGCGGCGATCTACGATGCGTTGCGGTTGGTCAAGGACCTTTAAAAACGCTCAAACACCCCCGGTGTGGTTTCGGCATAGCCAAACGCCCCATAGAAACGGTCCAGTTCACGCCGCTTCAGGGCCTTGCCGGTGAACACGCTGACATACTGGGGAATACGCCGGAACCGCACCACCACCTCTTCGGTGGTGTTCATCGAGATATAGCCGATCTGCGTCAGGTAGATGGTCCGGGCACGCACATCGGCGGCCTCGTCGTCGTAACCAAAACGCCGGAACATCGCGGTCAAGGCGTTGATGCGGGTGTCATCGGCCTGCGCGATTTCGGCCGCGACTTCCACCGACTGCATCGCCCAACTGCGTACGGCAAACTCGAACTGCGAGTCGAACAGTTCCGGGTTCAACCAGCACTCGAAGACGTTGAGAATGGCCTCGGAAATACTCTCGGCATAGCGTTCGCACTGGTACACCAAGTTGCCGGTGTTTTTGTCGCGCCAACGGGTCAGCAAGGCGGCGAGCAGTTGCTCACGATCCTCGAAAAACCAATAGAAACTGGTGCGTGACAGGCCCAACTGCTTGGCCAGCGGCATCACGCGCACGGCGTCGATACCGGATTCTTTGAGGGCCGCGTAGGCGGCGTCCAGCCACACATCGACCGAGCCGCGCCAGCCTGTGTCCTGGTTCTTGCCTCGCGGTTTTGCGGGTTGCGACATCCTTGGGTCACCTTTGCCGGGGAATTGCCGGTCACTCTACACGCCCTCATCCATGAGTGCAGTTCGTCGGTAAAACCGCACGAAGAAAAAATCCGGACTACTGTATTTATGTACAGTTAAATAACTTAAGGATGAGCATCATGAACGACAATTTGAAGCAGTCAGGTTCTACCACCACCTCCCAACCCACCACCACATTCGAGCAGGCCAAAACCGGCAGAGCCTTGGATTTCACTTGGACGCCTGACGCCAACACGACCACCACCATCGTTTCGGCGGATTGTGTCGACTACCGCGTCAATACCGCCCAAGGCAGCCCGACCGGTGACAGCGACTCCATCGCACGGCTGACCTATGCCCAAGGCAACGGCGGTGGCCAGGTGGGTACGCTGTTTCTCGAAGAGGTGCGTGCCGGCGTACGCGCCAACACCCGGATCGGACTGATGGTAGGCCGCAAATGGGCGCTGGACGCCGACGCAGCGGATACCGGCAGCATTGGTACCTACGTGGTGGAACAGTTCGATGACATGCGCGCCAGCGTCAACTATGTCGGGGCGTTCGCCCGCGTCTTTGCCGACCCTCGGATGGTCAGTTATCACGCCGGGGGGCATGTGCACACCAATATCTCGATCACCGGCAGTAGAGCCCTGAGCATGGCGGATTCTGGCAAGTCGATCCTGATTATCAGCAATACGGACGTCACGCTGACAGTGGGAGACGATGTGACTGAAGGCTTCAGGGCCACGTTGATCCAGGCGGCAGCTGGCAAGATCAACATCGCCGGATCGAGCAGCCATACGCTGTACAGCAATGCCGGAAACCGCACACGCACGCTCAACCCGCTGGATGAATTGGAGGTCAGCACGTTTCCAGGGGGGCCGGTGTTCCTGGCTTTTCGGGTCAGGCCTGCGGCTTGATGCAAACGCTCGGATCTGGTGTCGCCGCTACCGGATGGGTGCCGGTGACTGCTACACCACTTAGCCAGGCTGCGCGGTGCCTTTAGGGGCGGCGCCCTCCCCCTGCGCCGACAACACAATCGCCAGCACGATCAACGCCGCGCCTGCCAACATCCGGTAGGACGGCGCTTCATGGAACAGCCACCAGGCGCAGGCAATCGCGTACACCGGCTCCAGGGAAATGATCATGCCTGCGCTGCGGGCGTTCAAACCCTTGAGGCTTTTGACGAACAGCGCCTGGGACACCGCCGTGCAGAGCACGCCGAGAATGGCCAGGTTGAGCCAGTCGACAGGCTCCAGCGCCACCAGGTCGAACACTGCAACCGGCGCCATGAACAGCGCCACGGTAGCGTTCTGCCAGAACACCACTTGCACGCCATTTCGGCCATCGGTTGCGCGGCGGTTGGTCATGGCCAGCAAGGCGAACGACAGCCCCGAGGCAATCCCCCACAGCAGCCCGACCGTGCCTTGGTTGGCGATCTCGAACGAGGGTGTCACCAGTATCAGGCCGAGCGTGACCAACAGCAACAACAGCGCTTCAGCCAGGCGCGGCCGGTCGCGGAACACCGCCATGTCGAGCAAGGTGATAAACGCCGGAAAGCTGGCAAAGCCCAAGGTGGCGACAGCGACGCCACCGACCTTGATCGCAATAAAAAACGTGATCCAGTGCGCGGCCAGCATCAGCCCTGAGACGGCATAGATGCCGAGTTTCCTGAGGTTCAGGCCGCGCAGCAGCGCGCGGTCCTGCAGATGTGCGAACACCCCCAGGGCCAGCAAGGCAAAGGCTGCACGGCCAAAGGTGATCACACTGGCGCTGGCGTGGATCAGTGCGCCAAAAATACCGGTCAAGCCAAACAGAATTGCAGTGATATGGGCAGAAGTAAGGGCAGTACGATAGGCAGTCATGAAAAGGCTTCGAAAAAACGAGCTGGGCCGTGGACTTCTTATTGTTGACCCGATTGAAAGGAAGGCGCCCCAATCGCCGCTTGCGTGGAGCTTTGTAGAGGGGCGCCTGGTTTTTTAACCTTCGGACACGTCGATCCAGATGGTCTTGATCTCGGTGTACTGGTCGTGTGCCCAGATGGACTTGTCGCGCCCGCCGAAACCCGACTGCTTGTAGCCACCGAACGGGGTCGAGGCATCGCCTTCACCGAAGCAGTTGACGGTGACGATACCGGCACGGATCTCGCGGGAGAGCTTGATCGCATTGCGCAGGTTATCGGTGTACACCGACGCCGCCAGGCCGTAGATGGTGTCGTTGGCCAGGGCAATGGCTTCTTCCAGGGTGTTGAACGTCGTGACGGTCAGCACAGGGCCGAAGATTTCTTCCTTGAACAGCACACTGTCGGCCCCCACGCCATCGACCACGGTCGGCTCCACGTAGATATCGCCTTGCGTCTTGCCACCGTAGACCACGCGCAGGTTTTCGTTGCCAGCCTGCACCAGGTACGAGCTGACCTTGTCGAAATGCGCGCGGCTGACCATCGAGCCCAGGCGATTGTCCGGGTCGAGCGGGCTGCCCATCTTCCACGCCTGCAACTGCACACCGATACGCTTGAGCAGCGCGTCCTTGATATCGGCGTGAACGATAAGGCGCGAAGACGCCGAGCAGTTCTCGCCCATGTTCCAGAACGAACCATTGACGATATGCCCCGCCACCACATCCAGGTCGGCCACGTCGTTCATCACCACGGCCGGGTTTTTGCCGCCCAGTTCCAACACGATGCGCTTGAGGTTCGACTCTGCCGCGTACTGCAGGAACAGGCGCCCGGTGTCGGTGGAACCGGTGAAGCTGACCATGGTGACGTCCATGTGGCGACCCAACGGTTCGCCCACTTCACGACCGCCGCCGGACACGACATTGAACACGCCCGCCGGAATCCCGGCCTGGGCGCCCAGCTCGGCCACGCGCAACGCGGTCAACGTGGTTTCCTTGGCTGGCTTGACCACGATCGAGCAACCCGCCGCGAGGGACGGCGCGATTTTCCAGGCCAGCATCAGCAGCGGGAAGTTCCACGGCAGCACCAGGCCGACCACGCCGATGGCTTCGCGCACCACCAGGGTCAAGGCGTCCGCGCCGACCGGGGCGGTGTTGTCGTAGATCTTGTCGATCAGCTCGGCATGCCAGCGGATCATGTGGATGGTTTCCGGCACGTCGGTCAGCTGGCACTCACGCACCGGCTTGCCGCTGTCCAGGCTTTCCAGCACGGACAGTTCGTGGGAGTGCTGTTCCAGCAGGTCGGCAAAACGCAGCAGGACTTTCTTGCGCGTACCGGGGCTGAGCTTGTGCCAGCGGCCGTCGTCAAACGCTTGCTTGGCCGAAGCCACGGCGTAGTCCACGTCGTCGCTGTTGCACGCGGTGATTTCAGCCAGCACTTCGCCGGTTGCCGGGTTGGTGGTGGTGAACGTCTTGCCCGACCCCGAGGTGTGGGCCGCGCCGTTGATGAAGGACGTGGTGGGAAACCGGATGTCCTGGGCGATGGCCGCGTATTCGGCGGCGCTGAGCAGGTGAGTCATCATGCACCTCCGACGATTTGCGCAACGTCGCGCTTGAGGTTGGTGATCACAGTTTGCAGCGCCTGGTTTTCGCTTTCGGTCAACGGTTGCAGCGGTGCGCGCACGCTGCCGGTACGCAGGCCATTGAAGGCGCAACCGGCCTTGATCGCCTGGACGAATTTACCGCCTTCGAGGAAGTCCATCAGCGGCATGAAGGCGCTCATGATCTTGCGACCCTTGTCGAAGTCTTTTTCGACCACGCAGGCTTCATACAGGGCGACGTGTTCACGCGGCACGAAGTTGGAACCGGCGCACACCCAACTGCGGGCGCCCCAAGCGAAGAACTCCAGGGCCTGGTCATCCCAGCCGCAGGACAACGCGATGTTCGGGTATTGAGTGGCCAGGCGGTGCACCTGGCCCATGTCGCCCGAGCTTTCCTTGATCGCCACGACGTTTTTCGAAGCGGACACGGCCTTGAAGTACTCATCGCCCATGCTCACGCTCATGCGGCCTGGGTAGTTGTAGAGCATGATCGGCAGGCCCGCAGCCTGGTCCACGGCCAGGGCGTGGATGGCGTTTTCCTGTTCGGTGGGCAGTGCGTAAGGCGGCGAACCGACCAGGATCGCGTCAGCCTTGATCGCACGGGCGGCCCTGGCGTACTCCACCGAATCTTCGGTACGGATGGCGCCGGTGCCGACGATCAACGCGACGCGGTTGCCAATGACTTCCTTGGCGTGGGCAGCTAGGTCGATGCGCTCCTGAGAGGTGTGCGCGTAGTACTCGCCGGTGGAGCCGCCGATGATGATGCCGTGTACCTTGGATTCGATCAGGTATTCCAGCACGTCGGCGAACGCGGCGCTGTCGATCTGGCCGGTGGCGGTCAACGGGGTGATTGCCGGGGTGTAGATGCCTTCAAACTTCATGAGTGTTCCTCCAACAGTGAAAGTGATGTGGTTTGCGCTCAACTGCTCAACGCAGCGGCGTCCCGCAAGTTCAGCGAACGTGTTTCCGGGGCCATGGCCCAGGCGGCGGCCAGGCCGATGAACGTCACGCCAGCCGCGACGTACATGGTGTTGCCGATACCAATCGAGTGAAGCGACAGCGGTACGAGGTAGGTGCCAACGGCGGCGCCGATCCGTGACAGCGAGGTGCCGATGCCCACGGCGAAGGCGCGGATTTCGGTGGGGAACAGTTCGTTCGGGTAAACCAGTTGCAGCACCTGGGCGCCGCCGATGAACACGGCGTAGGCGCCGAACAGCAGCAGCACGAGAATTTCGTGGCTATTGGAAAACGCCGCCAGCAACAACAAGGAAAGGCCTGACCACAGGAAGCTGTTGATCAACATGCTGCGTCGACCGATGGTGTTGATCAGCCGCGTGGCCAGCACGCAACCCACCACGAACAACAAGGTGATGAACATCGAACCGTAGGAGGCCCACTCGCCTTTCAGGTTGAGGGCTTGCAAGACTTTGGGGGCGAATGCGTAAACGGCGAACACGGGGATGATCGAACAGGACCAGAACACCGAGACAAAGAACAAGCGCTTGCCGTACCCCGAGCGCAGCAGGTCACGGAAGGTCATCTTGCGTTCGTCGGGTTGCTCCGGCAGGTCGCGCAATGAGTAGTGCGGCCCGTAGACGCGCTTGATGACCTGCTCGGCTTCGGCCTCGCGGCCCTTGCTCAGCAACCAGCGCGCCGATTCCGGCGTACCCAGGCGCAGCACAAACAGCACCAGCCCGATCACCGAGGCACTGGCCAATGCGTAGCGCCAAGCGTCGTCGGCACCGGTATTGAGGATCGCGTTGCCGACCACATAGGCGAATGCCGCCCCGGCGAACCAGAGGATGGTCAGGGCGGCCAGCCGAGGGCCGCGTTGCTTCTTCGGTAGGAACTCCACCAGCAAGGAGGTGGCAACGGGGTATTCAATGCCCACGGCCAGGCCGATGATGAAGCGCAGGGCAAACAATGCCCAGGCCGACTCCACCCAGAACTGCGCCAGGGAACACACAATAAATAACGACGGGCCAATGAAATAAACTTTCTTGCGCCCTAACTTATCGGTCAGCCAGCCGCCGATAAAACCGCCAAAGAACACGCCGATCAAGGCAGAGGCGGCAATAAGGCCTTGCCAGAACTCGGTCAGTTCCAGTGCACCGGTCACTTGCAGCATCGCAATGCCGATAATGCTTAATACATAGCCATCCACAAATGAACCACCGCCCGAACGGGCCGTGAGCAATCGGTGAAAGTTGTTAAGCGGTACATCCTCAACTGAGGCATTCGGACTTGTCATTATTATCTCCTACTTCGCTTCGTTCATTCGCCGGGGTACAACGCACACTTGAAATCCAGGCGAATGAAAGCCGTCTCAATCAGAAACCGCAGTCGCGTAAACGCCTGCTGTTTTCCAATCAATAGATTAAGTTCGGTATTGCGTAACGAGCGTGTTGCGAATCAGCTTTCCTGGCCGGCGCGGCTTTGCCCCCATAGCAAGTTCATGTTTACACCCGCTGATAACAGCGGCTCCGGTGGGTTTCTGCTCGGGCCCGGGGACGTCAACAGGAAGTCCACCAGGTGATTGCGCTTGCCCGCCAGCCATTCGGCCAGCAAGGTGCCAGTAACCGTGCCGCGGGTGACGCCCAGGCCGTTGCAGCACAGCGCGCCATAGACGTTTTTGGCCAGCTCGCCGAAGTGCGCCATATGGTTGCGCGACAGGCTGAGGGAGCCGCCCCAGGTGTAGTCGAACGTCACTTCGCGGTGCAGCGGGAAGCGGCGGTCGAAGGACTCTTTGTGGCGCTTGACGAACCGCTGCAGGTACTTGGGGTTGCTGCGCCCGTCGGCGTTGAAGCTGAAGCTGTTGCGCACCAGCAGGCGGTTGTCGACGGTGCGGCGCAAGGTGGTGCCAAAGGGGTCGGCGGGGATTACGCCCCAGAATGGATGGCCACCCAGGCGTGCCTGCTCGTCTTCGTTCAGCGGTCGGGTCAGGCTGGCGTAGGTGAAGATCGGCAGCATGCGGCTCTTGAGGAAACCAAAGCTCATGGCGAACGCGTTGTTGGTCAGCACCAGCTTGTCGGCGATGATGCGCCCGCCCTTGTGGATCAACACGGTCTTGTCGCCGTACTCCACTTCGGTAATCGGGGTGTTTTCGTACAGCGTCACGTTGGCCGGCAAGGTGTCCGCCAGCCCTTTCACCAGCGCCGCTGGCTGCACCAGTGCGGTGCCCGGTGTGAACAGGGCCTTGCGGTAGAAACCGGTGCCGATGTGGTTGGGCATATCGTCGGCTTCGATCACTTGATAGGCCTGGCCGAGCTTGTCGAGGCCACGGCGGTAGGCATTCAGCACGGCAATGCCACGGTCCTCGACGGCGGCCTGGTACTTGCCGCAATCGCGCCACTGGCAGTTGATGTTGTGCTGCTCTACCAGCGCGCGCAGCATGGACTGCCCGGCGAGATTGAGCTCCATGCTGATCCGGGCGGTGGCGATGTCGCCGATGTAATCTTCGGCACCGATGTCATGGGGCAAGTCGATGGCAAAACCGGCGTTGCGCCCGGAAGCGCCGTAGCCGACCTCCTGGGCTTCGATCAACACGATCTCGTCATCCGGAAAATTCACCGCCAGTTGACGCGCCGCCGCAAGGCCGGTGAACCCCGCCCCGACCACGGCCCAGCGCGCCGAGCGGATACCGCTGTGGCGCGGGCGTGCCACGCGCGGTGGGCTGAGGTGAAACCAGCCACAGGTTGAATCGTCTGCCGGGGTGTTTCTGATGAGTGCCATTTTCGCGACCTGGGTTCTTTTATAGTTGTTAGAGCTAACAGCTACCCGTCTGCATCGCGTCACACTGGCCCGGCATCAACCGATCAGAAGGTGAGCGCTACATCCAGGCCTTCGGGCGCCGCGTACTCGGACATCCGCCGACGGGACAGTTCGAGGTGGGCCCGCACGATTTCCCCAGCCGAGACCGGATCGTGGTGTTCGATTGCATGGATCATCTCGTCGTGCTGCTGGGCGGCCACTTCCAGGTCTTCCTGCATGTCGACGGTGGTCGGATGGCGATAGAAGATTTTGCCCAGGCGTGCGTGGTCGATCAGCAAGCGTTGCAAGCTCGGCATCAGGTAGGCGTTGTGGGCCATCTTGCCGATTTGCAGGTGGAACTCGTCGTTGTACAACACACGGTTCTCGACATCTTTTTCCTCGATAGCGATACGGAACAGCGCCTGGATGCGCTTCAACTCCACCACTTCCACAGGCGTTGCGTGTGAGCAGGCCAATTGCGTGGTAGCGATGTAAATCAGCGGTGCCGCCAGGAAAAAACTGCGCAGCGACTGGTAACTCATGGCCGACACCCGCGCGGCGCGGTTGGCTTCGAGGTCGATGTACCCTTCCGCCGCCATCTGCCGCATCAGTTCACGCACCGGTGGGCGCGACAAACCGAATTCATCACACAACGCCAGCTCGTCCACCACAGCACCGGGTGCCAGTTCCATGCTGAGGATGCGACGCCGCAGCGCTTCACCCAGTACCGCCTTGCGATCGATGCTTGGCTCGGCCGAAGCCGGTGTAGTGAGTTCTTTGGTAGCCATGTGAAACCTTCCTAGTAGTAAGTGCACACGGTCTACTACCTGTATTCGCACTATAAAACAACAAAATACTTTGTGTCTACAATTAAAATACACAGTGTTAAATTCAGTTTAAACCCTTTGCCAGCGGGGCTTTCCAGCTATTTGACCAAGCGAATTTCCTTGGACGGACGATGGCCGAAATAGGCGCTGTAGCACTTGCTGAAATGGCTGGGCGAGACAAAACCACAGGCGACCGACACCTCGACGATGGTCAGCGAGGTGTGCTGTAACAAGCGCCGTGCCTCGGTGATGCGCAGGTCCATGTAATAGCGTTGCGGCGAGGTGCCCAGTTGCTCCTTGAACAGCCGCTCGATCTGTCGCCGCGAGCGCCCGGCGTAAAGGCACAGGTCGACCATTTGCAACGGTTCTTCGAGGTTGACGTCCATCAGGTTGATCACTTCGCGCAGCGGCCCACTGACCGAAACGTTCAACATCGGCTTGATCCGGCGAAAGCGCGACGCCTCAAACGCCAGGATGTCTTCAATACCGTCGGTGAGGCTCTTGCCGTGCAAGCTGCGGATCCACTCCAGCGCCATATAGAACGTGCCGGTGGGGCTCGATGCCGTCAGACGGTTACGGTCCACCACGTAGGCTTCACTGGTGACATGACTGAGCCGCGCGATCTCGGCCAATGCAGGGCGATGCTCGGGGTGAATCGCGCATCGGTATCCCTCCAACAGCCCCGCCCGCCCCAGAAACCACGCACCGTTCCACACGCCCGCCAGCGTTACGCCCTGCTCCGCCGCCGTACTCAGCAGTACGGTCAATTCATCGTTGTAACGCAGCGGCGTGCGATAACCGCCGCAGATCACCAGCAAATCCAGATCGAGCACAGCCTCCAGCGTCAGGCGCGCGTCGGGACGGATCACCAGGCCCAGGTCACTCACCACCTCATCGCAGACCAGGCCGAAGGTGCGCGTGGCGAACAGATCCGCGCGCAACAGGTTGGCGGTGACGATAGTGTCCAGCGCCTGGGTAAACGCCGGCAGCGAAAAGTGCTCCAGCAGTACAAACCCCGCCCGCGCCTTGCGCACCTCCTGGCCGTGATGATCATTGAGGTAACGCAGGTTCTTGCCATGCATAGCACCACTGAATTGACGTCGCACTACCACGTCATACCCGCCGTGCCTGGCGTTGCAATGCGCCGCGTGACAAGCGGTCGAGCAACAGCGCCACCGCCACAATCGCCAGGCCGGCACGCAGGCCCAGGCCCATCTCCATTCGCGTCAAGCCACGGGTCACTTCGGCGCCAAGGCCACCGGCCCCGACCAACCCGGCCAGCACCACCATCGCCAGCGACAACAGGATGCATTGGTTCAGCCCCACCAGCAGCGTGGGCGCCGCCGTGGGCAATTCGATCTTGAGCAGGATGTGCCGTGGCGATGCGCCCATGGCCTGGCCCAGTTCCAGCAGGTCCTTGGGCAACTGCTTGAACGCCAAGGTGGTCAGTCGCAGCATCGGTGGGATGCCATACACGATGGTGGCAATGATGGCCGGCACTCGCCCCAGGCTGAACAGCATCACCGCCGGGATCAGGTACACCCACGGCGGGACGGTTTGCATGATGTTCAAGATCGGCAGCAACGCCGCGTCCACACGCTTGACCCGTGCGGCAAGAATGCCCAGGGGGAACGCAACGCTGACGGAAATCAGCACCGCCACCGAGACCAGCGCGATGGTCTGCATCGACGCCACCCACAGCCCGGCAAACAGGCAGAACGCCAACATCAAACCGGCAAACAGCGCCACGCGCCAGTTGGCGAAGATCCATGCCAGCACCACCACGATGGCTATCAACA
This sequence comes from Pseudomonas reactans, assembly GCF_013387025.1. NCBI lineage: Bacteria > Pseudomonadati > Pseudomonadota > Gammaproteobacteria > Pseudomonadales > Pseudomonadaceae > Pseudomonas > Pseudomonas reactans. Next base: position 93,512 of record NZ_JACAQP010000011.1, read on the forward strand.
CGTAGGCATGGGGCGCAAGCAGCAGGCCCTCGATCACACCCAACGAGGCCTCAATCACCTTGCCGATCAGCACGAACAGACCGTGCAGGTGGGTGTTCAGCCAGTCGATGGCAGGGGCCAGAAACTCACCCGGTGAGATACGCAAATCAGCAAGGCTCATTGACTGGCTCCTCGGCGCGATTCAGCCGCGCTTTGTGCAAGACGGTCGAGAATCATCGTGAGGATGACGATGGCCAGCGCCGCATTGATCGACTTGGCGATGTCCAGGGTGCGCACCGCACCGTAGATGGACTCGCCCAACCCACCGGAGCCGACAATACCGGCAATCACCACCATGCCGAATGCCATCATCAGGCTCTGGTTGACTCCGGCCATGATGCTCGGCATCGCAAAGGGCAAGCGGATCTTGAAGAACATCTGCAAGCCGGTAACGCCGCTGGCATCACCCAGCTCGACGAACTCCTTGGGCGTCATGCGGATGCCCAGGGAGGTCAGGCGCAGTGCCGGCGGCACCGCGACGATAAACGTGGCCAGCAGCGCCGTCGCCGGGCCATAGCCGAGCAAGGCAATCGCCGGCAATAGATAGATATAGGGCGGCAGTGTCTGCACCAGGTCCAGGCACGGGTCGACCACACGATCGAACGCCGGCGTGAGCCCGGCCAGCACGCCCAACGGCACTGCCACCAGCAATGCCAACAGCGTGGCGGTGAGCACCAGCGCCAGGGTGCTGACAGTCTCGGGCCACAGCCCGATAACTTCACACAGCAGCAAGGCCAGCGCCGACAACACCGCAAAGCGCAGCCCCACCATGCGCCAGCCCAGCAGGCCAATGACGAGGGCGATCACATAGAACGGCGGCGCAGCGATGCACCACTGCACACCTTTGAATACAGCAGTCAGGGCCGTGTTGGCGGCGTCGAAGAAAAACTCGCCATTGTCCTGCAACCACATCAGGCCGGCGTCTACAGCGGCATCGAACGGTACCGAGAAATCCGGCGTACTCATATCGACGCCTCCAACACCGGGGCCAAGGCCTGGGCCTCGTTGGGAATGCCCTGCACGCCGCGCAGCAGATCCCCAGGCGTGATGATGCCCACCACGACGCCCTGCTCGACCACCGCCAACGGCTCAAGATCGGCGCCCATGGTCAAGCCGATCAGTGCGTTGATATCGGTTTCTGGCGTGGTTTGAGTGAGCCGGGTGAAATCGCACAGGGGGAACGCCTGTGCATAACGCGCCACCGGCGTCATCACCGAATGGGCCTTGACCAGGTGCAAGCGCGAGATGCCCGCGACGAACTCAGCGACATAGTCATCGGCTGGGTTCAACACAATCTCTTCGGCCGTGCCGACTTGGATAATCACGCCGTCCTTCATGATGGCGATGCGGTCACCGATGCGGATGGCCTCTTCCAGGTCGTGGGTGATAAACACCGCGGACTTGCCCAGCTCCTTGGTGAGCTGGCGGAACTCATCCTGCAACTGACGACGGATCAAGGGGTCGAGCGCACTGAACGGCTCATCCATCAGGATAATTTCCGGGTCGGCGGTCAGCGCCCGCGCCAGCCCGACACGCTGCTGCATGCCGCCAGACAGCTCGCTCGGGTAGCGCGAAGCCCAGTCACTCAGGCCGACCTTGGCCAACGCACGTTCCGCCACTTGATAACGCTCAGCCTTGCCAACGCCCTGCACTTCCAGGCCGAAAGCGGTGTTTTCCAGCACGGTACGGTTGGGCAACAACGCCACACTCTGAAACACCATGCCAATGTGTTTGGCCCGCACTTCGCGCAACTGTGCGGGAGATAAAGCGGACAAATCCTTGCCCTTGACTAGCACCTTCCCGGCGCTGGGGGTGATCAGTTTGTTGAGCAAGCGGATCAGGGTCGATTTGCCACTGCCGGACAAACCCATGATGCAAAAAATTTCACCGCGGCGAACCTGCAGGCTCACATCCGACACCCCCACCACGCAGCTGAAATCCTGCAGCACCTGGGTTTTGCCGAGCCCTTTGTGAACCACCGCTTGCATCGCCGCCTTGGCATTCTGACCGAAGATCTTCCAGACCGACTGGCAATCCACAAGCACTTCGTTAGTGTCTATTTTGAGCGTTGTCATGTTTGAGCCTATTGAACCAGTTCGACTGGTTTTTCTAATTGATCAGAACGCGTTATCTGTACCCGGCAGTGGCAAAAAAGAGTGAGGTTTATTGTTTGATATTGGCCCAGCGCTTCATCAAGTCGGCATGGTTGTCGGCCCAGCCCGCAACGGCCTGATCCATGCTCTTGCCGTCCTTGACGGCGCCGTTGATGGCGGTGATGTCGGCAAGCGGCACGTAGACGCTGGCGATGACTTCGCGGGCGTGGGGGTATTCAGCGGTGAAGCCTTTATGACCAATCCAGTAGTAGGCCTGCGGGGGTGCGAAAGAACCCTTGGGGTCCTTGAGGAACTTGAGGTCGAACTTCTGGGCCATCCACGACGGCTCCCAGATGGTGACCGCGACCCACTCCTTGCGGTCCACGGCAGACTTCAAGGCGGCCGTCATCGCGGCAGTACTGCCTTCGAGCAACTGCAGTTTGAATCCGTAATCCTTGACCGCCTTATTGGCGTCGCTCATCAACCCTGAACCCGGCTCGATGCCGATGATCTTGCCGCCAAACTTGTCGGCGTTATCGTTGAGCTGCTCCAGCGAATCGATATCGACGTACTTGGGTACGGCGATCGCCTGGTAGAGGCCATAGGAAACCGGCGAGAGTTTTTCCAGGCGGTTCTTGTTTTTGTTCCAGTAGTCCTGGGTGGCGTAATCGGTCTGTGAAGCCAGGACTTGTACATCACCCTTGGTCAGGGCCGCATAGGCAATACCGATTTCCGAGAACTCAACCACTTTCACGGAATAGCCGGCGTTCTCCAATACCTTCTTGGTAATGCCGGTAATCGGCGTCAGGTCTTCCCAGGACATGGTGCCGACCGTGATGGTTTTTTCTTCGGCCTGCACCGGAAGCGCAACCACACCCACTAACGCAACCGCACAAACGGTTTTCCAAAAGTTCTTCATGGCGCGCCTCGATCTACGTTGTATTTATAGTTTCTGGCCCTGTTCAAAGGCCGGTGTGTTGGAACAACAAGGAAGGGTTCGGCAGCGCTGAGGGCGGCCTGTTGAAGCGAGACTCGCATGGGAAAAACGGAGGGTCAAGAGAATGTATTTTCTGTGTATACAAATATAATTCACACAAAACACAGATCGAATAATATTTTTTATATGTAATTCATAGAGTTAGACGAGAACGACGAAATACCGACAAGTCGGTTATAGGAAAGTATAAGGTCGCTTTTGGAATGCTACGAAGAGAGGAAAACGGACGTGGTCGTAGAGGTCTGGAGTGGGGGCACTCCAGACAGATTCAAAAAAGCCGCGCGCCCTACCCTAACTCACGCTTGAGTTGCTCGCGATCCAACGCCCCATCCCAGCGGGCAATGAACAGCGTGGCCACACCGTTGCCGATCACGTTGATCAGCGCACCACCTTCAGAGATAAATCGGTACACGCCCAGAACCAACACCAGTCCCGCAGCGGGAATGACATCAATCGAGCCTAGGGTGGCGGCCAGGGTGATGAATGCGCCGCCGGTCACGCTCGCCGCGCCTTTGGAGGTCAGCAGCAGGATCAACAGCAAGGTCACCTGGTGATACAGCGACACATCGATGTCCAGCGCCTGGGCAATGAAGATCGCCAACACCGTCATGTTGATGCAACTGCCGTCGAGGTTGAAGCAGTAGCCTGAGGGCACCACCAAGCCGACGGTGGACTTCTCACAGCCGAGCTTTTCCAGCTTGCCCATCAGGCGTGGCAAGGCGGATTCCGAGGACGAGGTGCCCAGCACCAACACCAGTTCTTCACGGATGTACTTGAGGAACTTCCACAGGCTGAAACCGGCCAATCGCGCGACCAGGTTCAACACCACGAACACAAACACCAACCCGGTAAGGTAGTAGCACACCAACAGGTTCACGTAGGCCCCCAGCGATTGCACGCCGTATTTGCCGACGGTGAACGCCATGCCGCCAAAAGCCCCGAGCGGCGCCAGGTACATGACAATCTTGAGCATGCGGAAAAATGCCTTGGCGACCAGGTCAATGGTGTTCAGCAAGGGTTTGCCGGTATCGCCCAACAACTGCAGGCCAAACGCAAACAACACCGAGATGAACAGCACCTGGAGGATGTCGCCGTCGGTAAACGCGCCAAACACCGTACTGGGCACGATATGTGTGAGGAAGCCGACCACGCTCTGATCGTGGGCCGCCTTGGTGTAACCGGCGATAGCCGATGCATCCAGGCTGGCCGGGTCGATGTGCATGCCCGCGCCCGGTTTGAGCAGGTTGACACCGATCAGGCCGATCACCAGGGCGATAGTGGTCAGTACTTCAAAGTAGATCAGGGATTTGAAGCCGATGCGGCCGATGCGCTTGAGATCCTGCATGCCGGCAATGCCGCTGACCACCGTGCAGAAGATGATCGGCGCGATCAGCATCTTGATCAACTTGATGAAAGTGTCGCCCAGGGGCTTCATCTGTTCGCCCAAACTTGGGCTGAAATGACCGAGGATCACCCCCAGCACAATGGCTGCGAGCACTTGCACATACAGGTGCTGGTAGAACGGTGTGCGCTGTGGCAGCGCTTGAATCGACGAGCTGATTATTTTTGTCATGGCTCTGCCTATAGATTTAGTGAGGGACGTCGCTGGGGTTTCAGGTCACCACGTTGATCGGTTTGTTGGCGGCGAATGCCTCGATGTTGGCCAGCAGCACCGCCTTGAGGCGCGCGACACTGCTTTGGCTGGCCCAGGCAACGTGGGGCGTGATCAGCAAATTGGGGTGATCAGCGTGCAACAACGGGTGGTCAGCTTGCGGCGGTTCCACGTGCAGCACATCCAGTGCAGCGCCGCCCAATTGGCCGCTGGCGAGACCGGCGAGGACGGCGTTTTCGTCCACCAATGCACCGCGTGCGGTATTGATCAGCAAGGCGCCGGGTTTCATCCGCGCGATTTCGGCGGTGCCGATCAGGTAACGGGTCTGGGGCGTAAGAGGGCAATGCAGAGTCAGCGCGTCAGCCTTGGCCAACACTTCCTCGAACGCCACGTAGCCCGCCCTCACCTGCTGCGCGCCACGGTGTTCGGCAAACAGCACGGTAATGTCCAAGGCCTTGGCCAGGCGCGCGACACGGCTGCCAATATCGCCGCGACCGACGATGCCCAGGGTCGAGCCTTGCAGGTCCTGGATCGGCGCGCCGTGCACACAAAAATGCGAAGACTGTGGCCACAGACGCGCCGAGGCAGCGCGGTACGCCATCAAGTGACGACGCAGCGCAAACAGCGAACCGATCACCGACTCGGCCACGCTGACGGCGCTGTAGGCCGGCACGTTGCACACCGTCACGCCTTGATCACGGCAGGCGGCGAGATCCACGCAGTCGTAGCCGGTCGCTGCCACGCAGATCAGCTTCAGGCGCGGCAATTGCTCCAGAGTGGCGCGGTCCAGGCGCACCTTGTTGGTGATCGCCACGTCGGCGTCGGCCAGGGCTTCGATTACGTGATCGGGGCGGGTGTGCTCACGCGCGGTCCAGTGGCTGGCGTGGGCAGGACGCGCCAATGGAGACGGCAGGCTCGCGCCGTCGATAAACACGATATTCATGCCGGCACCTGCTCGGAAATCTCGATGAGGTTCAGGTCGGGGTCGCGCACATACACCGAGCGAATCGGCCCGGTTGCACCGGTACGCAGCACGGGGCCTTCGATGATCGGCCAGGTTTCAGCCTTCAAATGGGCGATCACTGCTTCCAGGGAGATGCTGGCGATAAAGCACAGGTCCAGGGCGCCAGGCACTGGCAGATGGGCCTTGGGTTCGAACTCATACCCACGCTCATGCACATTGATTTTCTGGTTGCCAAAACGGAAGGCGACGCGGCCGTTGCCAAAGGTCTCCAGGCGCATGCCCATGACGCGGGTGTAGAAGTCTTTGCAGGCGGTGAGGTCAATCGTCGTGAGGACCAAATGGTCGAGATGATCAATCATGATGGGCTACCTGTTGGGTCAGGGTGTGGACGTGTTCGGGAATGGGGTGCAAGTCCAGGCGTTTGCCGGCCTTGAGGATCTGGCTGGGCGTGGCGTGGCCGATCAGGCCGGGTAAGCGGGCAGATGCGGCCAGTACGCGGTCCAGCTGCAGGCCGGTGTCATAGCCCATCAGGTCGAGCATGTGCACCAGGTCTTCCATGCACACGTTGCCGCTGGCGCCGGGGGCATAGGGGCAACCACCGAGGCCGCCCAGCGAAGCGTCGAAACGGTCGATCCCGGCCTGCAACGCCGCCAGGGTATTGGCCAGGGCCATGCCACGGGTGTTGTGGAAATGCAGGGTCAGTTGCAGCTCGGGAAAGCGCTCGCGCACCTGCCGCGACAGCGCTTCCACCTGTGTGGGATAGGCCATGCCGGTGGTGTCGCACAGCGTGACGCCGCGCACGCCGAGTTCGGCAAAACGCCCGACCCATCCCAACACATCGTCCGCCGCCACATCGCCCTGCATCGGGCAGCCAAACACTGTGGACAACGACACATTGACCGCCACCGGCCCACGCCCAATCACGCCCACTACCTCCCTCAACTGGGCAAATGATTGCTCACGCGTCATGCGCAGGTTTGAGCGGTTATGCGGCTCGCTTACCGACATCACCAGGTTGGCCTCGTCGATGCCACAACCCAGCGCCCGTTCGGCACCGCGCACGTTGGGCACCAGCACCGTGTACTCCACGCCCTTTTGACGATGGATCCCGGCCATCACGGCCTCCGCATCGCGCAACGCGGGAATGGCCTTGGGTGAGGTAAACGAGGTCACTTCGATCTTCGCGTAGCCGCACTGGCTCAGTTGGTCGATCAAGGCGATTTTCTGTTCGGTGTCGATAAAAGTCTTTTCGTTCTGGAAGCCGTCACGGGTCGCGACTTCCTGCAGGTACAGGCGTTTCATAGAGCTACTCCTTGATTCAGATCAGGCCGCGAGCGCGCCAGGCTTCGCGGGTCGGCGCGTCGATACCGATGCCGTCGAGCACCGCATCGGTGTGTTGCCCAAGCGTGGGTGCGCGTGAGTGCACGCGGCCGGGGGTTGCCGTCAACTTGGGCACGATGCCGGGCAAGGTGACGGCGGTGCCGTCGTCCAACTGGCTGGCAAGCAGCATGTCGCGGGCCTGGTAATGGGGGTCGGCGGCGATGTCGGCGGCGTCGTAGATCTTGCCGGAGGGGATGTTGGCGTCCTTCAGCGCGGCCAGCACCGCATCGAGGTTTCTCTCGGCCGTCCAGGCGGAAATCGCCGCATCGATGCGCGCCACATGGCGCACGCGGCCGTCGTTCTGCGCCAGTTCTGGATCGTCGGCAAGGTCCAGACGTTCGATCTTTTCCATCAGGCGCCGGTAGATGCTGTCGCCATTACCCGCGATCAAGGCGTACTTTCCATCCTTGCAACGGTAGGCATTGGTCGGCGCGATGCCTGGCAGGCTGCTGCCGGCCGGTTCGCGCACGCTGCCGAACACCGAATACTCGGGAATCAGGCTTTCCATCATGTTGAAAACCGACTCGTACAAGGCCACATCCACCTGCTGGCCAGCACCGCGATTCTGCTCGCGATGGCGCAAGGCAAGCAGCACACCGATCACGCCGTGCAGCGCGGAAAGCGAGTCGCCTATCGACACCCCTACCCGCACCGGCGTACGGCCCGGCTCGCCGGAGAGATGGCGCAGGCCGCCCATGGCCTCCCCGATCACTCCAAAGCCTGGCAAGTCGCGATAAGGTCCGGTCTGGCCGTAGCCGGAGACCCGCAACATCACGAGGCCAGGGTTGATCGATGACAGCTCATCCCAGCCAAGGCCCCACTTCTCCAGGGTTCCAGGGCGGAAATTCTCGATCAGGATGTCGGCGTCCTTGACCAGCCGCTTGACCACCTCACGCGCTTCGACCTGGCGCAGGTCGAGGGTGACGGACTGCTTGTTACGCGACTGTGCAGCCCACCACACCGACGTCCCGTCGTGCAGCAAGCGCCATTTACGCAGGGGATCGCCGGTGATGGGGGGTTCGATCTTGATCACTTCGGCGCCGAACTCGGCGAGGATCTTGGCGGCGAAAGGCCCGGCAATCAGTTGGCCCATTTCGACCACCTTGATGCCTTCCAGGGGTAGGCTCATGACGTTGTCCGTTCTTGTTGGAGGTGATGGTCGGATAATCCCCCCAAAAACAGGCCGTGAGAATGTCAAAGATTTCCACTACTCTTTCCTGATTGGAAACACAGAGGTGGAAATGATCAACCTACTGCAACTGGACCTGGCCTCCCTGCGCCTGCTGGTGCTGGCCGCCAAAACAGAAAATCTCACCCAGGCGGCCAACAGCGCGCATATGACCGTTTCCGCCGCAAGCAAACGGCTGGCCGAACTCGAACGCGTCACCCACTGCACCCTGTTCACCCGCGTGCCCCGGGGCCTGCAACTGACCCCGGCCGGACGTGGCCTGGCCGAGCATGCGCGCACGCTGCTCGACGTCGCCCAGCAAATGGCCCATGACGCCAACGACTATGCCAAGGGGGTTCGTGGCCATGTGCGCTTGTTTGCCAACACCTCGGCGGTGATCCAGTTCCTGCCAGCGGACCTGGCGAATTTCCTGGCCGCCAACCCGCATGTGCGCATCGAGCTGGAAGAAGCGCTCAGCGACCGCACCATTCACGCGGTAGAAAACGGCGAAGCCGAGATCGGCATCTTTGCCGACAACGTGCCCGCTCCCGGCTTGCACATGCAGCCCTATCGACGTGACCGGCTGGTGGTGCTGGTGCCGCAAAACCATCCGTTGGCACAGCGTTCAAGCGTGATGCTGGCCGACACCCTGGACTTTGACTACGTCGGCTTGAACCAGGGCAGCTCGCTGCTGCGCCGCATCAACGATGCCGCCGCCAGCACCGGCAAGCGCCTAAAGGTGCGTATCCAGGTCAGCAGTTTTGATGGGATTTGCCGGATGATCGAAGCGGGACTGGGGATCGGCATACTGCCGCTGGGCTCGGTGCATCCTGAGTTGCTGGCGTCCAAACTACGGGCGATACCGCTTGAGGGAGAATGGGCGTCACGGACCTTGTATGTCGGCGTGGCGGATGCGACGCGCCTGTCGCCGGAGGCGGCGAACCTATTCAACTATTTGAATAGCCTTGAAGGCTGACCGGTCACGGGTTGCTGCACTCAACGTCTTTCATGCCTGATATCCTCCCTGCAGGAACCCAAGCCAGAGTGCTTTCAAGGACGTAGATGACTTCGCAAAACATCGTGCGCTATTGGCATGCCGTCGAACTGCTGCAACCCCAGGCCGTCCCCAAGCTGAAAAAACGCGACAACGACTATCAGCCTTACTTCCAGGACATCCCCTGCTCGGCCCAGATCCTGCCATGGATGCCGGCCAGTGCGCTGAGCCGTCAGCGTCTGCCGGCGAAACGCACCTGGAGCCACACGCTGTACGCCCACCTGTATGACAACCTGGACGTCTCCCGTGAACTGGAGCGGCTCTTCGGAGCAGACCAAGGCTACAAGGAACCGCAACGGCGAATGTCCGCCTTGTTCGCCCTGAAGTTCAACGAGCTGGGCATGATGGTGGTCGACAGCCTGGTATTGTCGAGTGAGGCGTGGTTTGTCGGTTGCGCGATCAATGGCCATAACTGGACACGCGGTTTTGATGACGCCCAGGACGCCTTGCGCGAACAGGCCAAGAGCCTGCTCGGTGGCGTGGTACTGGCCGCCGACCTCGAGCGCATGACTGCGCTCGTGCGCAAGGCCCTTGGCGTGGATGAGCTGTTCGGTGACAAGCCTCGCACCCATCGTTTCCGCTCGGCCCCGATTAATCCGGACAAGCCTGAACAAGAGGACGATCCACTCAACAGCTTCCTGCTCGGCGACCTGGCCGACGTCGCCGATGCCCTGGCCTGCGGCCAGACCAGCGCACCACTGGCACATTACCTGAGCCAGCACGACGCCAACCAACGGCTGCACCTGGATAAACCGAATGCCGACCTGGTGCTGATCGATCGCCTCGCCCCCTCTCGCTACGCCTCCGGCTGTTGGCCGGCCGAACGCCACTTGGGGCTGGTGCACTCGCAGCAGTTGGCGGTCAATAGCTTGCTTTTGAACCTTGGCAATACCCCCGGCTTGATGGGCGTCAATGGCCCTCCCGGCACTGGCAAGACCACCTTGTTGCGCGACCTCATCGCCGCAGTGGTGACACAACGGGCGGATGTCCTCGCGTCACTGAACAAGGCTTCAGACGCTTTTCTGCAAAATGGCCGCGAGTCGGCCAATGATGGCGGGCGCGAGCGTTTGGCGTTTCAGCTGAACCCCCGGCTGCTCGGCTTTGAGATGGTGGTAGCTTCGTCCAACAATGGCGCGGTGGAAAACGTCACGCTCGAATTGCCCCAGCGCGACAAGATCGATCCATCGTGGCTGCCCGATGCCGAATATTTCAGTGAGCTGGGCGAGTTGACCAGCGGCAGGCCCGCATGGGCGCTGATCTCCGCCGCCTTGGGTAGCAAGTCCAATCGTACGCGGTTCGTCGACCGCTTTTTCTATGGCAACGGTGACCCCTCGCCAGACCGCGCCGATCAACAAGAGGTACCGGCCCCCAAGGGCATGCGCGAATGGCTCAACGAGCACGCGCAGCAGATGAAGCCGCTTTCGCCCGCCGAAAAGGCCACCCTCTGGCGTGCCGCCGTCAAGCAGTACCAGGATGCCAAAGACGCAGAGCACGCCCTGCGCGATCAGGTCAGCGACGTCCTCGCACGGGTTCAGGCAGTGATCGATGCCAAGGCGCGGATCAAGCAGAAGGAGCAGGAACGCCAGGCCCGATTGGTCCAACGACGCGACCTCGATAGCGAGCAAACCAAGCTCGACCGCCAGCAACTCACACCCGCCCGTGAGCACCTGCAAGGTGCCCTCCAGGCTCTGGAAGCGCACCTGGGAAAAAAACCTGGCCTGCTCGCCAACTTGTTGAGCCTTTGGGGCGCACATCGCACCTGGACCGCGCAGCAACGTTTACGCGTAGGTTCTCACGACCTGGCGAAGGATGCCTTCGACAGCCTTCAACGCCAATTGCAGCGACTGACTGCCCAACTGGACCAAATCAAACGCCAGTTGGTCACTGACGAACAGGCTATTCACGATGCCATCCGTCACGCAACGTTACAGATCGATAAAGCCCGCAGCATTGCCCAGGGCGGCCAAGCCGACCATCTGCTGATCTGGCTTGAACAAGGTCAGCTCGGCAGGGGCAGCGACATCGAGTTGCGGGAGCCCTGGATCGTCGAAGGATGGCGCCAGGCGCGGGCAAAGGTATTTATCGAAGCGCTCAAACTGCACCGCACGTTCTTTCAGATCGAAGCTTCGCGCCTGGGCTACAACCTGGCGTTCATCACCAGCTTGTTGACCGGTAGCCGATACCGCGGCGTGTCTCAGGCGGTGGTGCGTTCGGCCTGGGCCTCGTTGTTCATGTGTGTGCCGGTGCTCAGTAGTACCTTCGCCTCGTTCGCACGGTCCTTTGGCAGCTTGGGCTGCGGCGAAATTGGCTGGTTACTGGTGGACGAAGCCGGTCAGGCGACCCCGCAGGCCGCTGTGGGCGCACTGTGGCGAGCACGCCGCGCGGTGCTGGTTGGCGACCCACTGCAACTGGAACCTATCGTGACGGTCTCCGACGCCGTGCTCGAACACATGCGCACCCGCTACCAGGTCGATGCCCATTGGTTGCCCAACCGCCAGTCGGCCCAGACCCTGGCTGACCATGCCACACCCTGGGGGCGCATGGCTGGCCCCCAAGGCCAGAAATGCTGGGTCGGCCTGCCGCTGGTAGTGCATCGCCGCTGCGACAAGCCGATGTTCGACCTGGCCAACCTCATCGCTTACGACGGCGCCATGGTCTACGGTACTGTTGCGCCGTCCGCCACTAAGGAAACGCCCGCCCGCCTGGCCACGGGCTGGATACACGCGAGCGGCCCGTCTTCAGGCAACTGGGTCGATAACGAAGGGCATGCGCTGGATCGCCTGCTGGCCCTGCTCGAAGCCGATGGTGTGCCGCCGGACAATATCGCGGTCATCACCCCTTTCCAGGACGTGCGTAACCAACTCAAGGTCCGACAGCTCGGCCAGCGGGTACACGGCACTATCCACACCATGCAAGGCAAGGAAGCCGCCGTGGTTATCCTGGTGCTGGGCGGCAACAGCGAAAATGCGGGCGCGCGCAACTGGGCCGTTTCACAGCCCAATTTGCTCAATGTCGCCGCGACCCGCGCCAAGCGGCGCTTGTACGTCATCGGCGACCGTGCGGATTGGAAGCAGCGCCGCCTGTTCTGCGATGTCATGGACCTGCTGCCCGCCCACCCCATTGGGGTTACGGGGGCTCCCGGCCTATTCAACAGCGACGGACTCGCGCAGTTCGAGGCAAGCCGAGGGGGTGATGGCGCTGGTTTCTAGCAGGGTGCGGCGGCTGTCGATGCTCGCACCACAAATTGCCACCCTGAAAATCAGCGCAATTGGAACCAGGTGGTTTTCAGTTGCGTGTACTTGTCGAAAGGATGCAGTGACAGGTCGCAGCCAAAGCCGGACTATTTGCCGCCACCGAAGGGTACCGACACGTCCAGGGCGTCGACGGTGTGGACCGACACCGTACCGACGTTCAGGGCGCGGGCCACACGGTGGATGCGCGCGGTATGCTCCGCGTCGACGATCGCACCTGCATCAACTCAACCTCAACGGTCGGGTGATCTGCGACTTCGAACGCGATCATCTGCACGACGAAGTCCTGCGCAGCCAAGGCAGCCTGCTCACCACAACGTACGTGCCTCCTACACGGGGGCAAAAATCTAAAAACCACGACGCCTATATCGTTAAAACGTGTGGTTCAGGATGGATTCGGTAAATCACGCGCAAACAAAAACGCCGATCATTTCTGATCGGCGTTTTTGTTGAATATGGAGCGGGAAACGAGACTCGCATCTAGCGTCCGCCCCATTGAAATCTAAGGGGTTTCTTTTATTCCTGAAGCAGGAATGGACTTGATTCTGGAATTATTTTCGGGGTGTATCAAGAGTCAAAAAGGGTTCGCCCCAGATATGGCGACCCCTCACATTTCAAGGTGGCACGATCCATTCATGGCCTCTCAGCAGCCTTCAGCCAATCACTGACACCTGTAACTCCAAGCGACAGCAACCCATCTTGCACCGCCACTACCTGCTCATCGCCCCTCCCCACAACCGCTTCAATTTCGAGTCCCATTGCAAGCCGGATACCGGGAGCATCCCCAGAACTGACGTCCCGCTCGTTTTCCCTTACGAGCTGTCCGACGCACCATCGAGGCACCACAACTTGGACAAACCCCAGCCCCTGAATAATATGTTGGACTAGGCGATGACGAGACCCTGACCGCTTGAAGCGGCGCTTGTCTTGGCATCTCAATGGAGACGACCGCAGCAGGTGGTACAGCGATGCTCATGGCAACGCAATCCCGTTGCGCCTTTGCCCGCTCAGCAAGAGCCTGCACAAGAGATGGATCTGGCGTAGATTTAGCGGATATACATCGAGGGACCGCAGCTTGCAAAGCCGCGAGGCCCGACCGAAGTTTGTTCTGCAGATCAATCTGTTTAGTCGCGGATGCGGAGCGCACTGCATTCTCAGCTTGGATATCAGACGGGTCTGGCGAGGCGTTGTAGCGAAACTTGGCCTCGTGACTCTGGCGCCACACAAGCATTTTGCCAGTCAGCGCTTCACCGAATCCAGGTACCGCCCGAACTGCCGAAGCCGTGATGTCAGCAGCTGTCTCGATACCAAAGGACGCCAGTGTGGCAGTTTTAGCAGGCCCTATGCCTGGTATTGTCGCGCGCCTGATCAGAAACCGATCCAAGAAGTCTGTTCTCTGACGAGCCTCTCGTGTTGACTTCAGCTTCGTCAGCGCCTGTACAAGATCTCCCTCCACCTGCCGATATCGGGCAACGCAATCATCCAGGTCGGCACGCAGGACAAATATTTCCTTGAGGCCGATGCGCTGCAGGTATGCCTGCGATGCCAAACGCACTAGATTGTCCGCATCCTTATAGGCATTTAGAAATGGTGTTGAGTCCACCTTGGCCTTAGTGAATATTCCGAAAAAGCCGTAGATTACGAAGCATCCCCACAGAAGCGCTAAGAACGGTGCATTGGCAAAGCCGATGATTGCCACCAGCATGGCAAGACCACCGAAGAAAACTTGGTTAGAACTTTTGCTCTTCGCCCGAGTAAGTGTCGTACTGGGCGGACCGGTATCGCCGCTCCAAGTGGGAAGGACTTCCTCCGGCCGTGGGAGCCGCACCGCTTGGATGGCCGCCCATATACGCTCCAGATCGAAAGGACCTGCCGTCGGGATATTCCCCACGACAAGCCCCAACGGAAACATTTCGACGCCTGACTGACTGGCGAGCCGACACCAAAGGCAACTTCCTGCCGCGCCAGGAAAGTAGTGGGTCGGCACATTCGCACATTGACGCAGGGTGGTTTCAAGTCCCTGAAGCAAACTCACCCAGGCCGCGGGATCCGGACGAGAAACGGCCGCTAGACCGAACGCAGCCTCAAATGCTGCGGCGATCTGCGGAGGGAAGTCCCCCAGCAGAACCGAGCCCGGCGGCGGTGTGGTGCGTGTTTCGTCACGTCGCGCAACTGAAAAGGCGAAGCGGTTCTGTGCAATCGACTGACCCAGGCTAAGATCCGCCCCACTAAAACGGCCGGCATAGGGATGCTTGCCCATGATCAACAATTGGAAGGTGGCGACTGCAAGACCAAAGTTGTCATGCGCTTGAGTGCGCTTGACGTTACTAAGGCTGACACCATGGAGTTCCGGAGGCGTGAAGTCCTCGGTGCCGACCACACAAGGGTAGGACTGCCCGTTCAAACTGAACTGAAAACTGTCGGCATCAATCAGTGCAACAGTCGCGTCTTGCGCTACCAGAACCCCAGAATGATTGAGGTCACCGATAATACATCCCGCTTGATGCACCGTCGCGACAGCACGGGCGACGTTTTGCGCCACACGAACCAGAAACCGGTAGTCCGCTTTGGGAAAATGAATTTTGCGCGACTTGGGGCTGTATAGCTCATGGAGTGGTCGATATCCCGCAACCAGCCGCATAGAAAAGCCAGCAAAGTTTCCCGATGAGTCAGTGACCACTTCAGACGGGAAGGCGACTAGAGTGGTCGCGTCCGCCAATCGGCCCTCGACCATCGCTCGGACCTTACTCTCGCGGGATCGCCTAAGCTCCGTTTTGTAGATCTTGACTGCTCGATCTGCACGTCCCACTAGGGCGTAAACGTCTCCCTCACCGCCCTTGCCGAGCCGCTTATCGAGTTGTTCATTCTTACCGGCGATCCTAACCGGCGAGGTGTTCATTGGCATGAGATAAGGATGAGAGTTTTGTCGTCATCCGTGCGCTCGCAGAGCGCTGGACTGTCCAGGTAGCGCGCGAGCGCGCCCGACAATTCGACGAGGCGCCCCTCTCCTTCAACCTGATCGACCGGTTTAATCATCGGATCAAAGAACCGAGCAAAAGGCCGTTGCGTTGCCTGCTCCAAAGCGACTGACTCTAATCCGTCGGAAAACAAAGCAAAGGCGTCATATTCGAGATCTAGATGGAACGTATGCAGACGAACCTCTGGGTCGTCCGTGACGAAATAGGTCGTCGATGCGAACTCTCCGTTCTCCGGCCAGCACAATGCTTCCCAAACCCCATCTTTACGAGCCACCAACGCACTGTCGCCAATCTGCAAGGCCAAGACACGATTCTTGAATACCACCAGCATGACCAGCGTCGCGGCGAACTGCCGCCGTGTCACCCCGCGCCGCGCCGCGGCCTCGGAGAGTCGATCTCGCACTTGGTCAATCCAGCACAGAATCACTTCGCCGTCTGGCAAGTCGTCGTGATGTTCAAACCATGTGCGGAAATCGGCCATCAGACTACGGCAGAGCAAGGAAGCGCCTTGTCCGCCATAACTAGCGCTACCCGCGCCGTCGGAAACAACCGCGCAAAATGTATGCGGGCTGATCCGCATAACGTTGTAGGCATCCTGCTTTCGCGTGCCCATTCGCACATGAGACGTACCAACGCACGATGCAGCCGCCCAACGCCAGCGTGGACTATCCAGCAACGGCCCACCCCTCTGGAGCGGTCGGATTGACAAGAGGAACAGCGTCGCCAGGATTGGACTGCGATACGGCACTTAGCGAGCTGGACAGCCAAGCGAATAGTTCCCGAAATGCGAGACCCTTTAACTTCAGTGGCTGACGGGTGCCAATCTGGGAAAGAGTCGACATGTCTGCGCCTGCAACGCCCACGGAGTAAAACATGAACTCCTTACGTTCCTCACCTTCATGGACGCGTCGACGCGCTTCCTGCCAATCGTCAGTCGGAGCACCGTCGGTAATTAGAAATACCCACGGACGGTAGTACTTAACGCCATTGGCTCGGTAGCGGTCCTTACGTTCGCGCAACAGATCCAGCACTCGCACGACGGCTTCACCCATTGGCGTGACGCCACTGGCTTCTAGTACCTCAGGGAAAAAGCCATCGACTGTCGTGAACTCGGTGCGCACGTTGACAGGACCAAAGGTCACCACTGCCAACTCCACGCGCTTTGCTGCCATCGCGTCAGCGTGTAGATCCTCTTTGAAGAATTGCAGAGCATCATTTAACTGTTGAATCGGTGCGCCGCTCATAGAACCAGAAGTGTCCAACAAAAGAATGCAGGGACACCGTTGCTCCGGATTCTCAGCGAACTCTGCGTCCGCAAAGGGTTGTTGCTCGAAATCGTTCATCTTGCTCCCTTCTATCCTTTTTCCATAACGATGCTACGTAATGGCACGATACCAGTACGGATCATGAACGCACAAATTTCCTCAGTGCTGGCTCCCAACCCTCTTCTCAAAATCGAGCAAGCAAGAACGGTCTGTTGCGCTTAGCGGAATGATAGAAGGTGCTGAAGCCTGTGCTTCCAGTACTAAACATAAATTTCAGGCACAAAAAAAAGCCACTCATTGAGTGGCTTTTTTCTGAATCTTGGAGCGGGAAACGAGACTCGAACTCGCGACCCCGACCTTGGCAAGGTCGTGCTCTACCAACTGAGCTATTCCCGCTTGGTGATGCGCATTCTATAGAAATCTCAGAACCCGTCAACCTCTTGATTCAAAAAAGTTTTATTTCTTTTCGACGGTGGTGCGCAAATGAGGCCAGGCAGCGCGCAGATATTGGAGCATGGACCACAGCGTCAGGCCAGCCGCAATCAGCAGCAAGGCATAGCCAGTCAGGACCCAGAACGAGAAGTCCGACGGGTTGGCCAGCAGGATCACCAATGCAAGCATTTGCGCAGCGGTTTTCCATTTGCCCATGTTGGACACGGCCACGTGAGCGCGGGCGCCGATTTCGGCCATCCATTCGCGCAGGGCCGAGACGACGATCTCGCGGCCGATGATCACGGCGGCCGGCAGGGTCAGCCACAGGTTGCCGTGTTCCTGTACCAGCAGCACCAAGGCGACAGCCACCATGAGCTTGTCGGCCACCGGGTCGAGGAACGCGCCGAACGGCGTGCTCTGTTCCAGGCGGCGGGCCAGGTAGCCGTCGAGCCAGTCGGTGGCGGCCGCAAAGGCGAACACTGAACTGGAGGCTGCATAGCTCCATTCGTACGGCAAATAGAACAACAGAATGAAAATCGGAATAAGCAGGACGCGTAGAACGGTGATCAGATTAGGGATATTCATCGGCACAACTGGCTACGAGGTGGAAAGGCATTCTATTCGCTGTGCAGATTCGCATAAATCAACTCAGCGAGCTTTTTACTGATACCGGGTGCTTTAGCTATTTCGTCAATGCTGGCACGGGATAGCTCTTGCAAGCCACCAAAATGTTTAAGCAAGTCGCGTCGCCGTGTCGGCCCGACCCCCGCCACCCCTTCCAGGGTTGAGGTTCGCCGGGTTTTGCCGCGACGGGCGCGGTGACCGGTAATGGCGAAACGGTGGGCTTCGTCACGGATCTGTTGGATCAGGTGCAGCGCAGGAGAATCGCCCTTCAAGGTGAACTCATGGGCGGCGTCATTCAAGTACAACGTTTCGAAACCGGCCTTGCGCGTGGCGCCCTTGGCTACGCCGAGGAGGATCAGGTCGGGCACCGCCAACTCGTTGAGCACGTCGCGGGCCATGGACAGCTGGCCCTTGCCGCCGTCCACCAGCAGGATGTCTGGCAACTTGCCCTCGCCGTCCTTCAGCTTGCTGAAGCGTCGCGTCAGGGCCTGGTGCATGGCGGCATAGTCATCGCCGGCGGTGACGCCTTCGATGTTATAGCGCCGATAATCGGATTTGATCGGCCCTTCCGGTCCGAATACCACACAGGACGCCACGGTGGCCTCACCGCTGGAATGGCTGATGTCATAGCACTCCAGGCGCTGCGGCGGCTCGTCCAGGTTGAGGACTTCAGCCAGGGCGTCGAAGCGTGCGGCGACATGCTGTCGATTGGCCAGGCGTGCACCCAGGGCCTGTTCGGCATTGGTCACGGCCAGTTGTTGCCAACGGGCGCGGGTGCCGCGTACACGGTGGCTGATGTCCAGCTCGCGGCCACGCAGTTCGTGGATTGCCTCGATCAGCGTGGGAAAGTCCTCATGCACCACATTGACGATCAGCTCCGACGGCAGGTCGCGCTCGGGACTGCTGACGTAGTACTGGCCAAGGAAGGCGGCCATGACTTCGGCCACGTCCTCGTCAATACCGGTCTGCGGGAAAAAGTTCTTGCTGCCTAGCACCCGGCCGCCACGCACGCTGATCAGGTGCACACAAGCGCCACCTGGATTGACGAAGGCCGCGATCACGTCCACGTCGCCGGTGCCGCCTTCCATGCTTTGCTGATCCTGCACACGGCGCAGCAGCGAGATCTGGTCGCGCAGTTCAGCAGCCTTTTCAAAATCCAGGGTGCTGGCGGCCTGCTCCATCGCGCCGGAGAGTTCATCGGTGAGGGCGTTGCTGCGCCCTTCGAGGAACATCACCGAATGGCGAACATCTTCGGCGTACTCCTGCGGTTCGACCAGGCCCACACAGGGTGCCTTGCAACGTTTGATCTGGTATTGCAGGCACGGTCGGGTGCGGTTCTTGTAGAAGCTGTCTTCGCACTGGCGCACAAAAAACGTCTTTTGCAGCAGGCTAAGGCTTTCACGGATCGCGCCAGCGCTAGGGTACGGCCCGAAATACTTGCCCTTCTGCTTCTTCGCACCCCGGTGAATACTCAGGCGTGGGAAGTTGCCGTCGGATAAAAACACGTAGGGGTAGGATTTATCGTCGCGCAGCAGGATGTTATAGGGCGGCCGCCACTCCTTGATCAGCGTCTGCTCAAGCAGCAGCGCTTCGGTTTCATTGGCGGTGATGGTGGTTTCAACCTGGGCGATACGCGCCACCAGTGCAGCGGTTTTCGGCGCGAAACCGGTCTTGCGAAAGTAGCTCGCCAGGCGGTTCTTCAGGTTCTTGGCTTTGCCGACATACAGCAGGCGCGCCTCGCTGTCGAACATGCGGTACACGCCTGGGCGGCCGCTGCAGGTCGAGAGAAAGGCACTGGGATCAAACGGTGTGCTCATGTCAGGCGCTGGCGTCCACCATGCCGTGGCGCACCGCGAGCAGGGTCAATTCAACATCACTGCTGATGGCGAGCTTCTCGAAAATGCGATAGCGGTAGGTGTTGACGGTCTTGGGCGACAGGCACAGTTTGTCAGAGATGCTCTGCACCTTTTGGCAACCGACGATCATCAAGGCGATCTGGATTTCCCGCTCAGACAGCGCATCGAACGGTGAGTCGCTGACGGGCTGGAAGGACTTGATCGCCAATTGCTGGGCAATCTGCGGGCTGATGTAGCGCTGGCCGGCAAAGACCAGGCGAATGGCTTGCACCATTTCCGCCAGGCCTGCACCTTTGGTCAGGTAACCGGCTGCGCCCGCCTGCAAGAGGCGAGTCGGGAACGGATCTTCTTCGCACACTGTCACCACCACGACCTTGATGTCCGGATGGCTGCGCAATAATTTGGTCGTGGCGCCTAGACCGCCGATACCGGGCATCTTGACGTCCATCAACACCACATCGGGTTTCAACTCTCGAGCCTTGATCAGGGACTCTTCCCCGGACTCGGCCTGGCCGACTACTTGCAGGCCATCGATGTCAGCCAGCATTCGTGTAATGCCTGTACGAACGAGATCATGGTCATCGACTACTAGCACCCTAATCAAGCAGACACCTCGCGATATGGTCTTATAGGTTGCTGAACACCTTAGCAAAAAACCAAGGCGCAGACCTAGCTGCAAGCGTCATATATATAGTGTTTGAACGCACAGCAGCCGCCCACCGAGGGGTGGACGGCTCTATTTTCTGGGCAGCGGGTCAGGAATCCTGGGGCTGCGGCTTGGTTTTTCCATTCAGCGAACTGGAATGTTCGGCCAAGGTCGACGTCAGTCGGCGGATCGCATCCTGGTCTTCCTTGAACATGGCGCGGTAATCGCCCAACACTTGCTCTTCGATGTGGCTCAGGTTCTCCAATTGGATCGGTGTTGCCGTACCAGTCAATACGTACAACACATCCACACCTCTTTCAGCGACACGGGATAAATAGTCCGCTTTAGGCGCACGCCCTCCACTTTCATATTTACCTTGGGCGTTGGCCTCAACGCCGCCGATTTCACCAAACACTTTTTGCGACAGGCCAAGTCGCTCTCTTTCTTGCCTCAAACGCGAACCGATTCCACTCATTTGGATGTATGATCCTAGTTGGCACACCCCAAGAGGTGACACACTCATCTCTTTGTTAAACGAACTTGAACGGTTTTGAACTATGCCCGGAATCCGTACTGCTGCACAAGCCAAGGCCTGGCTGGAACACCAAGGAAAGTCAGTCCAAGCGTTCGCCCGCGAACATGGCGTTGATCCGGCAACCACCTATCAAGTGCTCGCTGGGCGCAAAAAGGGACGGCGTGGAGAGGCCCATAAGGTAGCGGTCCTTCTGGGCATGAAAGAAGGGATCATCCTTGCTGAGGCTGATGGCCAAAACAACGATCAGGAAGTCGTCTCCTGAAGCCAGTATGCGCTTATTAGGATTGGCTGCATGCTTTAGCTGAAGGGGCAGGCACGCTCCATACGCCAGAAGCAATCCTCCTCACCGACAATGCTAAAGCCCATGCGCTGATAGAGCCGCCTGGCCGGATTGGTCTTGAACACGGTCAAGCGCAACAAGCCCAGGGCCTGCGCCTTGAGTGCCATTTTCCCCAACACCCAGCTGCCCGCGCCAAGTCTGCGGCATGTCTCGAGCATATGCAGCTCACGAATATAGAGCGCGCGGCTGTCGCGACTCAGACTGATAAAGCCCAGCACCGCATCATCGCTGCAGATCAGCCAGTTTTCACGGCCGGCCCAGGCGACGTCAAAGCCATCGTTGGACCAGATCAGCCCGTATTGCAGGTAGTAATGGCTCATGGCCTCAAAGGTCAAGGTTCGTGCGAACGGCAGATCCAGCTCCGTGGCTGCGCGTAAGTGAAACGCCATGTGTCCGTGTCCATTCCAATTAGGGTATGCACAGCATATCGACAGTCCCCCATAGCCGTAAGCATCCCACGAGCATAGAAATTTCTGATTGAAACTACTCGCACGCGTCGAGTAAGCTCTGCCCATCATTTGGAGAAACACCATGTTGCAACTCACCCACCCTCAGGTCTGCCCTGCTGCCAGCGCCCCGCGCTCGGTATCGGCTACCCGTGTGAACGGTTCGAGCGCACTGGTCAGCTTTTATTTTGGGTATTGGTTTAGCCACTGGCGCGCCTGATACCTGAAATCGGCGCCCACTACTCAAGGGGTCGCCTACCAGAGAAATCTAACCCCCGGTCGGCTCCCCGACCGGGGGTTTTGTTTTTTCAACCTCTTAATTTTTTTGAAGAACACTTAAAGGACACACGACATGAACTACGCCACCTATTACCGCTACGACACCTCCACCGCATGGCGATTTAGCCAGCTCCGCTCGGGACAGCCTGCCGCCTCCGATCGGTCACCTCTTGGTGGCAAGCCAACACACGTAGCCAATACGGCCAATTGTCGAACACCCCAGTAGGGCAGAGCGCGCGGGAACAGCCCGCCGCTTGCCCAGGAAGCCTTGAATATGAACTCTGCCACCGCCGCTCTGCCGATCTCTGCACTGACCAGCGCCAACGAAGCCCTGACCCAGCGCCTGCCCAGCTCCCTTGAGCTCAAGCATCAACTGCCCCTCAGCCCGTTCCTCAACGAACAAGTCCACGCCCATCGCCAAGCCGTGCGCGCCATTCTTAATGGCGAAGATTCCCGTTTACTGGTGATTGTCGGCCCGTGCTCGATCCACGATCCGGAATCGGCCATGGAATACGCACGCAATCTCAAGAAACTCGCACTTGAAGTCAGCGACCAGATGCTGCTGGTGATCCGCGCCTACGTCGAAAAACCGCGCACCACCATCGGCTGGAAAGGCCTGGCCTACGATCCGCACCTGGACGGCAGTGATGACATGGCCGCCGGCCTCACCCTGTCCCGCGAACTGATGCGCGAAATGCTGCGCCTGGGCCTGCCGGTCGCCACTGAGCTGCTGCAACCCATGGCCGCCGGCTACTTCGATGACCTGCTCAGTTGGGTCGCGATTGGCGCGCGTACCACCGAATCGCAGATCCACCGCGAAATGGCCAGCGGCCTGGGCATGCCCGTAGGCTTCAAGAACGGCACCGACGGCGGCGTCGCGATTGCCTGTGACGCGATGCGCTCGGCGTCCCACCCGCACCGTCACTTCGGCGTCGACAGCCAGGGCCACCCGGCGATCATCCAGACCCCGGGCAACCCCGACACGCACCTGGTACTGCGCGGCGGGCACCGTGGGCCGAACTACGACGCGCAAAGCGTGGCGCAGGTGAAACACGATCTGGCCAAGTCCAAGGTAGCGGCGCGCATCATGGTCGATTGCAGCCACGCCAACAGCGGCAAGGACCCGCTGCGTCAACCGGCGGTGTTCAACGAGGTGCTGGAACAGCGGTTGCAGGGCGACACCTCGCTGATCGGCATGATGCTCGAAAGCCACCTGTTCGAAGGCTGCCAGCCGTTGAGTGCGTCGATGAAGTACGGTGTGTCCGTCACCGACGGTTGTCTGGGCTGGAATGGCACTGAACAGCTGCTGCGCAGTGCGGCCAAGCGTTTGCGCCAACAACCCAAAACCAACTGACTGGTCGAGATCGAAATGTGGGAGCTGGCTTGCCTGCGATGGCGGCGTGTCAGGCTACAAATCTGTAGCTGATGTACCGTTATCGCAGGCAAGCCAGCTCCCACATTTGATCAGTGTTAGGCTCAAGACAGGGGATACAGCGCCTCATCAAACTGCTCAAGTTTCGGGAACGCCAAGGGCTGCTCGTCCGCCAGCCCTTGCAGCCGTTGATCATAGGCCACCAGGAAATCCCGCCGTGCCTCATCGCTGATGTACGGCACATGCCAGGCCACAAACGGTGGCATCACGTCATACCCCACATACGCCAGCGTGCCGCGCAGAATTGGCCGCAACATGTCCTCCAGCGGTCCATGAATCGCGCCCTCACCGAACATATGCTCGCGCCCGCCCAGGGTCACCGTGACCATCGCGCGCTTGCCCGCCAGGCCGCCCTGATCGTAAAAGCGCTTGCCGCCGTAACACACGCCCGACACCAGCACCCGGTCAATCCAGCCCTTGAGCATGGCCGGTGCGGAGAACCAGAAGATCGGAAAGTTGAGGATCAGCAGATCTGCCCACAACAGCTTGTCCAACTCGCCCTGGATATCCGCGGCGATCGACTGCTTCTTCACTCCCAGACGCTGCTCCAGCGCATACACCAGATACTCGGGATTTTCCCGCGATGAAAAGTCCGCCGACGACGCCACGGGGTTCCACTGCATGGCGTACAAATCGCTGACTTTCACCTCATGCCCCTGGCCTTCCAGCGTGGCCACCGCCTGATCGCGCAAGGCCGCAGTGAATGACTGTGGCTCAGGGTGCGCGTGAACAATCAAAACCTTCATACAAACTCCTCAAACGGTATGCGCCGCCCGTTGGGCCAGCAAATGATCGAGCCAGTCGGGGTCCATCTCGGGCTCCGATGAAAACAGCAGGCCGGTGTAGTCCTGGTACGGCGGGGTGAAAATCGCGCTGCGACTGCCCTGGTCCACTACCCTGCCCTGCTGCATCACCACCACTTCGTCGGCGATGGCGCGCACGGTGGCGACGTCATGGGTAATAAACAGGTAGCCCACGCCCAGTTGCTGCTGGATGCGGTTGAGCAACTTCAGCACGCCCTCGGCCACCAGTTGATCCAGGGCCGATGTGACTTCGTCGCAGATAATCAGTTGCGGATCGGCCGCCAAGGCGCGGGCGATGCAGATGCGCTGCTTCTGGCCGCCGGACAATTCCCTTGGCTGGCGCTCCATGAACACCGCCGGGTCCAGTTCGATCATCTCCAGCAACTCGGCAACGCGGGCGCGCATCGCCCTGCCCTTCAGGCCCAGGTAAAACGTCAGCGGGCGGCCGATGATATCGACGATGCGCTGACGCGGGTTCAGCGCGGTGTCGGGGATCTGGTAGATCATCTGGATGCGGCGCAATTGCTCCTTGGTTCGTCGCCGAAAATCCACCGGCAACGCTTCGCCGTCGTACAGCACCTGCCCCGCCGTGGCCGGCAACAACCCAGTAATCAGCCGCGCCGTGGAGCTCTTGCCGCTGCCCGACTCGCCGATCACCGCCAGGGTCTGGCCGCGATAGAGCTTCATCGACACGTCATGCAGCACCGGTTGATGACCGTAACTGGCGCTCACTTGGCGCACCTCCAACAGCGGTCGCTCCTGCGTCGGGCAAGCCTTGGGTTCGGTGCGAAAACTGCGCACCGCCCACAGGGATTTGGTGTAGTCCTGCTGCGGCTGGGCGAGCATGCTGCGCGTGTCTGCCTCTTCCACCAGCTTGCCGTGGCGCAACACCATGATGCGGTCAGCCATCTGCGCCACCACTGCCAGGTCATGGCTGATGTACAACGCGGCGCTGCCGTAGGTTTTCACCGCATCGCGGATCGCCGCCAGCACTTCGATCTGGGTGGTCACGTCGAGGGCGGTGGTGGGTTCGTCGAAGATGATCAGGTCCGGGTGGCAGGCCATGGCCATTGCAGTCATGACCCGCTGCAACTGCCCACCGGAGACTTGATGGGGATACCGTTGGCCGATGGTTTCCGGGCTGGGCAGGCGCAACACACGGTACAGTTCCACCGCCTCACGCTCGGCCTGGGCGCGATCAATGCCACCGTTGATCACCGCCGTCTCCACATGCTGGTCGATCAGGCGATGCGCCGGGTTGAACGACGCCGCCGCGCTCTGCGCCACATAGGCAATACGCAGGCCGCGTAATTTGCGCAGCGCCTCGGGCCTGGCCTGCAATAACTGGATACCGTCAAAACACACCGAACCACCGGTGATGCGGCAACCGTCCCGTGCATACCCCATCGCCGCCAGCCCCAGGGTGGATTTACCCGCCCCCGACTCGCCAATCAAACCCAGTACCTCGCCGCGCTGCAAGGTCAGGTCAATGCCCTTGATCAGCGGGTGCCAGGCGTCTTCGTAATGCCCTTCGATCTGCAGGTTGCGGATTTCCAGCAATGGCTTGTCCATCCTCAACACTCCTTCAGGCCGCTGGATTTGTGCAGCATCCAGTCGACGACAAAATTCACGCTGACGGTGATCAACGCCACCGCCAGGGCCGGCAGCAACGGGCTGATGTCGCCAAAGGTGATCAGTACGGCGTTGTCGCGCACCATGCTGCCCCAGTCGGCAGTGGGCGGTTGAATGCCCAGGCCGAGGAACGACAACGCGCTGATGAACAGGAACACAAAGCAGAAGCGCAGGCCGAATTCGGCAATCAGCGGCGCGGCGGCGTTGGGCAACACTTCGCGGGTGACCAGCCACCACAGGCCTTCGCCGCGCAGGCGGGCAGCTTCGACAAAATCCTGCACCACCACGGTCATTGCCACGGCACGGGACAAGCGAAACACCCGCGTCGAATCCAGCAAGGCAATCACCAGCACCAGCGACGTGGCGTTGGTGCCCACGACGCTCAGAATCAGCAACGCGAAGATCAACTGCGGGATCGCCATCAGCACATCCACCACCCGCGACAAGCCCTGGTCGATCCAACCGCCCTTGATCGCCGCCACCAAGCCGCTCAAGCCCCCCAGCAAAAACGCCAGCATCGTCGTCAGGAAGGCAATGCCCAGCGTGTTGCGCGCGCCGTAGACCAAACGGCTGAACATATCGCGCCCGAGGTTATCGGTGCCCAGCAGGAACTGGCCGCTCCAGGGCGCAAAGCCCTCGCCCACCACCTGGGTTTCGCCATAGGGCGCCAGCAACGGCGCAAACACAGCCACCGCGATGTACAACACAATGATCAGCAGGCCGAACTTGGCGCTCAACGGCGCACGGGCCACTTGGCTCAACAGGTTCATGGACTACCCCTTGGGATGCATCAGGCGTGGGTTGCTGGCGATGGACAACACGTCCGCCCCGGTATTGAGCAGGATATAAGTGGCGGCAAAGATCAGGCTGCATGCCTGCACCACCGGGATGTCGCGCTTGGACACCGAGTCCACCAGCAATTGGCCGAGGCCCGGATAGACAAACACCACTTCGACCACCACCACCCCCACCACCAGGTACGCCAGGTTCAGCGCGATCACGTTGACGATCGGCGCCAGCGCGTTAGGCAGCGCATGCCGCCAGATAATCCGCGACTGACAGATGCCCTTCAGGCGAGCCATTTCGATATACGGGCTGGCGAGCAGGTTGATCAGGGACGCGCGGGTCATGCGCATCATCTGCGCGATCACCACCAGGCTCAGGGTCGCCACCGGCAGTACCGAGCGTTCCAGGATCGTGCCAAAGGTGGCATCCGGCGCCAGGTTGGACAGACTGGGAAACCAGCCCAACTCCACCGAGAACACCAGGATCAGCAGGTAGGCGACGAAGAACTCCGGAAACGACACCGCGCTCAACGCCGAGGTATTGAGCAGGCGATCGAACCAGCTGTTGCGGTACAGCGCCGCCAGCATGCCCAGCACCAGCGCCGTGGGCACCGAGACCAACGCCGCCAACGCAGCCAGGCTCAAGGTGTTACCCAATCGCGCGCCGATCAGCTCGGCGATGGGCCGTTGATTGGCCAGCGACGCACCCAGGTCACCGTGCAGCAGGCGCAGCAGCCATTGGGCAAAGCGCGTGAACGGCGGCAGGTCTAGGCCCAACTGCGCCCGAAACGCCGCCACGGTTTCCGGCGTGGCGGACTGCCCGAGCATGGCCTGGGCAATATCCCCCGGCAGCATGCCCACGGCGAGAAAGATGATCACCGACACGGCGAACAACGACAGCACGCCCAGGGCCAGGCGTTGCAGGACCAGCTTCAACAGGCTATTCATGATGCCACTCCTCAGGCCTGCCACCACCGCTCGATCAACCGCAGCCCATCCAACTCACCATAGGGCGCGGTCAGCGGCCCGTGGTTGACCTTGTTCGACCGCGCCGCCACGGAGCTGGCAAACAGCGGCACAATCGCGCCGCCGTCATCCCGGCACAGGGCCTGCATTTCGTTGTACATCTCCTGGCGCAACGGCGCGTTCATCTCGCCACGGGCGGCATTGAGCAGTTGGTTGAAACGCGGGTTGTCCCAATGGGTTTCATTCCACGCCGCGCCTTTGGCGTAGCCGATGCTGAACATGCGGTCGGCGGTCAGGCTGCTGTACCAGAACGAGGTGGTGAACGGCTGCTTCATCCAGACGTTGGAGAAGAACCCGTCAGCCGGTTCACGCACCACATCGATGTCGATACCCGCTTGGCGCGCCTGTTCCTTGAACAAGACCGAGGCGTCCACCGCACCGGTGTAAGCCGCATCGGAAGCCTGCAGACGCACCTTGAGCGACTCCACACCGGCCTTGCGCAGGTAGAAGCGCGACTTGTCCGGGTCGTAGGTGCGCTGCTCCAGTGCCCCATTGATAAAGCGACTGCCGGGCTGGATCGGGTGGTCGTTGCCCACCAGGCCGTAGCCATGCAGCACGGAGGCCAACAACGTCTCGCGGTTGATCGCATGTTTCATGGCCATGCGGATGTCGTTGTTCTTGAATTCATTGCTGTCGCACAGCATCGGGAAGGTGTAGTGCTGCGCGCCCTTGGTTTCTTCGATCACCAGGCCGGGGTTGCGCTTGAGCAGCGCCACGGTTTTCAGGTCGACCTTGTTGATCACATCCACCTGCCCGGTGACCAGCGCATTGACCCGCGCGGCGCCGTCGGCGATGGCAAGCAACTCGGCGCTGGCGAAGTGCGCGCGACCGGGTTTCCAGTAGTCGGGGTTGCGCTCAAGGTCCATCCGCACGCCCGGCTCAAAGCTTTTCAGACGGTAGCCGCTGGTGCCCACACCGGCTTGCCAGTCAGCCACGCCGTCCTTGGCGGGCAGGATCACCAGGTGGTAATCGGCGACAACGTAGGCGAAGTCGGCATTGCCTGAATGCAGTTCGAACACCACCGCATCGCTGCCCTTGGCACTCACGCTGGCGACATCGCCTAGCACGGTCTTGGCGGCCGAAGTGGACTTGGCGTCCAGATGATGGTTGATCGAGACCACCACGTCTTCGGCGGTCAGGCTCTTGCCATTGTGGAAGGTCACGCCGGGGCGCAAATAAAAGGTCCACACCCGCGCATCGGGCGTGGATTCGAAACGCTCGGCCAGTTCGGGAATCGCGCTGCCGTCCACCGCGATTTCCGTGAGGGTGTTGTACACCGCCGAGAAGCCGACAAAGGTGAAGGTATCGACCCAGGAACCCGGATCGCGAGAATCGGTGGTGCTGCCACCGGCCAGGCCCAGGCGCAGCACGCCGCCCGGTTTGGGCGTGGCGTCTGCGGCAAACGCCTGCAACGGCAAGCCCATGGAAAACGCCGCGGCCACCGCGCCAGCCACGGCGCTGTGTTTGAGGAAGTCGCGGCGGTGCATCGCTTGAGTCATTTTGTTGTTGTTTTCGCTCATGGTCTTGTCTCTCTAAAGGTCAACAGGCACAGGCATGTTTCAACTCGATCAAGGTCACGCCATTGCGTTTGAACGCGTTGCGCAGGTCCGTCTGCAATTCATCCAGGGTGCGGGGCTGGTTCACGGTGCAACCGAACGCCTGGGCGAACAGCGCGAAATCCGGGTTGCGCGGCAGCACGCCGATGGGCTCGATATCGAGGCTCAACATGTCGTCGCGGATCTGGCCAAGGGCGTCGTTGTTCCAGAGCAGCACCACCAACGGGCTGTCCAGCTCTTCGACGGCGGTGGCCAGTTCCTGGGCGGTGTAGAGGAAACCACCGTCGCCCACCAGCACCAAACCCGGCCGCTGTGGCGCGCCGAACTTGGCGCCGATACCTGCGGGCAGGCCGTAGCCCAAGGTGCCGTAGCCGGTAGGATGCAACCAGCTGCGCGGCGCACGGCTGCGGTAGGCGTAATTGCCGGTGTAGGCCAGTTGGGTCATGTCGCTGCTGATGAACGCATCGGCCGGCAATTCGGCTTCGATACGGTCGAGAATGGCTTGGTGAATGGACTGCAAGGCGCCGTGCCCCAACTCGACTGCCTGCAACAATGCCCTCACTGTCGAGACGGCGGCTTCAGCATCGCGCGTTGTGGTCGGCAGGCGCTCCAGCAAGGCGAGCACGGTCTGCTGTGCATCGCCTTTCAGTGCCACGGCACAGGGGTAGAAATCATTGAATTTGCGTGCATCGATATCCACCCGCAACAGCTCACCGTTGAGGGGCAAACGCTCACGCCAATAGTCGGTGTCGGCCATTTCCGTGCCGATTGCCAGCACCACATCCGCCTCGCTGATCAGTTGCCAGCCGGGTTCGACGCACAGGGTGGAACCGGCATTCAGCGGGTCATTGATGGGCAGTAACCCCTTGCCGGCCACGCTGGTGAAGAACGGCGCCGCCAACTGGGTGCTCAAGCGCTGCAAAGCCCCGCCCGCCGCCAAGGCACCGCCACCGGCAATGATCATGGGTCGCTTGGCTGTCGCGAGCTTGGCCGCAGCTTGATCCAAGGCTTCAGCGGACGGCAAGCCACGACCAGGGCGGCGTACGACCTCATTGCTCCAGTCGCGCAGGATCGGCGCGGCCAACACGTCCAGTGGCACCGAGATATGCACCGGACGGGGTCGCTCGCTTTCGAACACCGCGTAGGCGCGGGCGACCAATTCAGGCAAATCCTCAGTGCTCAGTGCCACCGCCGAAAACGCGGTGATCGGCGCCGTGATCGCGCGCTGGTCCTGGGTCTCATGCAGAATGCCCCAACCTTTGCCGAGGCTGGCGGTACTGTTGACGCTCGAAATCACCAGCATCGGAATCGAATCAGCGTACGCCTGGCCAATCGCGGTGGCGGCGTTGGTCACGCCGGGACCGGTGATCACAAAACACACCCCCGGCTTGCCACTGACCCGCGCGTAGCCGTCAGCCATAAAGCCGGCACCTTGCTCATGCCGTGTCAGCACATGGCGAATGCCACTGCCGGGCAGGCCGCGATACAGCTCCAGGGTGTGCACGCCGGGGATGCCAAAGACCGTGTCGACGCCATAATTGGCCAGCAACCGCACCAGGGCCTGGCCGCCGGTCAGGGTTTTATCGTGCATGTTCATCTCCTAGACGGATCAATGCATCGACCGCCGTGGCGCCCTGGGCATTGACCAACAATGGGTTCACATCCAGCTCCAGCAACTGCCCGGCGTTGGCGCAGGCGTAGTCCGCCACGGCACGGATCGCGGCGACCAATGCATCCATATCTGCCACTTCCCGCCCGCGAAAACCCTGCAATAACGCGGCACTGCGCAGGCTGAGCAAGGCGTTGCGGATCGCACTGTCGGTGGTCGGCAACAACAGGCTGCGACTGTCCTTGAGCAGTTCCACCAGGATCCCGCCAGCGCCGATGACCAGAGCCAGGCCAAAGTCGTTTTCGCGCTTGATGCCCACGATCAGCTCCGCCAAGGGCGGCGTGGCCATGGACTCCAGCAGCAATTGGTTAAAGACGACATTGGGCGCATAAGCGGCGATTTGCTCGCGCATCTGCTCCAGTGCGGCGGTCAGGGCCATGCCGTTCTGCAGGTTCAGCACCACGGCACCGGCCTCGGTCTTGTGCGGCAACTGCGCGCTGACCGCCTTGAGCACCAACGGATAGCCCAGCAACTCTGCATCGTTGAGCGCCCTTCCCGGCGTACTCAGCACGCCGGCCGGTGTGGTCAGGCCGAATGCACGCAGGGCTTGCTTGGAGGCCCACTCGTCCAGGGCCCCGCCGCTGTCATCCAGGGCCTTTGGGCACAAGGGTTCGAGGATCGACTCGCCTCGCTCCAGCAACACGCGACGGTTGTCCTGGTAATCGGCAATCCGCCCCCAAGCCGCCAATGCATCCTCTACGCCTTGCAGCGCAGCGATCCCCTGAGCATGCAGGCGCTCGCGGGCGTGGGCCGGCAACAGCTCGGGAAACGCCGAGGTGACAAATCCGGTCTTGCCATGGCGACCGAGCGCAGCGCAGAACAGCTCCAGCAACAGGTCGCACTCCTTGCGCTCGCCGGTGAATTCAGCCGGGTAATCCAGCACCAGCATGGCGGCATCGGCGTCGGTTCGCAGCGCGGTGTCGAGCATCGTGTTCAGGGCATCACGATCGCCCCAGATGGCGGTGGTGAAATCCAGCGGGTTGACCAGGTTGGCGTAGCTGGGCAGCACCTGCGCCAGTTCACTGCGTTGCTTTTCGTCCAGTTTCGGCAAGGCCAGATGATTGCGTTCGGCATAGTCGGCAATCAGCCCCGCATCGCCACCCGAACAGGCCAGTGCAATCAAGCGATTGCCCGCCGGAAGATTGCCGCAGGCGGCCGCCTTGAGGGTTTCGACAAAACTCACTGGCCCGCTGACGCGAATCACGCCCAGTCGCGCAAACAGGCTGTCGTACAGCGCGTCGGAACCGGACAACGAACTGGTGTGACTCAAGGCCAGCTCGGCACCGATCTGCGACACGCCGGTTTTCAGCGCGATGATCGGAATACCTTTCTCCAGCGCCTTGTGCGCCGCTTGGGCAAAACCCGGCACATTCTTCAAGCCTTCCAGGTGCAGGCCGATGGCGGTGACGCGTGGTTCGTCAAGCAACACATCCATCAATTCGGCAACGCCCAGTTGCGCCTGGTTACCGACCGAGGCCATGTAGGCCACCGGCAGCGAACGGTCGCTCATCGATAGGTTGTAGGCGAAGTTGCCACTCTGGGTGAGCACCGCCACGCCCTTCTCCACCGACTTGCCGCCGTGGGCCACCGGCCACAACGCCGAGCTGTGCAGGTAATCCAGCAGGCCGTAGCAGTTGGGGCCAAGCAAGGCCATGTCGCCCGCCGCCTTTAACAGTTGCTGCTGCATGGCGGCGCCGCTGGCACCGGTCTCGGCAAAACCGGAGGCGTAGCAAATCGCGCCACCCGTGCCGATAGCGGCCAGTTCAGCGACGCAGGTCAGCGTCAATTCACGGTTGGTGGCGATAAACACCGCATCCGGCCCACACGGTAAATCGGCCACGCGGCGCACACAGGGGATGCCATCGAGGCTGTCATATTGCGGGTTGACCAGCCACATCGGCCCGGAAAAACCACCGTCGGCACAGCGCTTGAGCGCGCGCGCCATGCTGCGTCCGCCAACGAATGCCAGGTGCCGGGGCGCCAGCAGGCGCTTGAGGTTGTCGCGAATAACCTGGGACATACGCTCTCCTCGCCGCTTAACGCAACAGTGGCCGCAACAGTTCACGGGCGATGATATGGCGCTGGATTTCCGACGTGCCTTCCCAGATCCGTTCGATCCGCGCATTGCGCCAGATTCGCTCGACCGGCCCTTCATCCATCAAGCCCATGCCGCCGAAAATCTGCACCGCCTCATCGGCCACCTTGCCCAGGGTTTCACTGGCAAACAGCTTGGCCATGCCGGCCTCGCCGTCGGTCATGTTGCCTTGGTCCATTTTCCAGGCGGTGTGCAGGGTCAGCAGTTCAGCCGCGCGAATCTGCGTGGCCATGTCGGCCAGCTTGAAACTCACGCCTTGGTAGGTGCCGATCGGCTGGCCGAACTGTTTGCGGTCCGCCGCCCATTGCAACGACACATCCAGCGCGCGCTGGGCCTGGCCGACGCAGTTGGCGGCCACCATCACACGGCCAGCGGTGAGCCAGGCGTTGGCCACTTCCCAGCCTTTGCCCACTTCGCCCAGTACCTTGGACGCCGGGACGCGGCAGTCGTCGAAGAACATTTCGTAGGTGTGATAACCGCGGTTGCTCACGCACTTGGGGCCACGGCGGATGGTCATGCCCGGCGTCCCCCGGTCCACCAGGAACGAAGTCACCGCGTTGCGCTGTCGACCGTTGTGTTCGTAGGTATCAGTGACCGCAAACACGATGGCGAAATCGGCGTGCCCGGCGTGACTGATGAAGTGCTTGCTGCCGTTGATCACGAAGTCATCGCCACTGCGCACGGCGCGGGTCTTGATGGCGTTGGCGTCGGAACCGGCGCCGGGTTCGGTCAAGGCAAAACAGTCGATTTTCTTGCCTTGCACACAGGGCAACAAATAGTCGCCAATCTGCGAGCCCGTGCACGCCATCAGGATCTTGGACGGCCGCGCGACAAACACATGCAACGCCCAGGAAACTTTGGACAGTTCACGCTCGATCAGCGCCTGGGACAGGTAGTCCAGGCCACCACCACCCACCTCTTCCGGCATGTTGAAGGCGTAGAAACCGGCAGCAATCGCCTTGTCGCGAATCTGCGCCGCCAGCTCCGGCGAGACCTCATCGGCACGGTCCACCGCCTCTTCATGGGGCAACAATTCCTTGGCAACAAAACTGCGTACCGCGTCCACCAACATGTCTTGTTCTTGGCTGAGTTGGAAATTCATGGCGCTACCTGTTTGGAGGTGTTGTTGTTATTTGCCGCAGAAAGTCGGGACGCGTTTGTCCATGGATGCGCGCAGGGCTTCGGCGCCGTCGGCACTGCGCCCGCACAACAGGCCGGCGGCCAGTTCGGCCTGCAACTGCTCGGGCAGGCTGCGGTCGGCGCCTTCACGGATCAGGGTCTTGGTCTGGGCGAACGCGAAGGTCGGGCCATGGGCCAGGCGCGTGGCGAGTTCGGTGGTGTGGGTGTGCAGTTGATCATCCGCAACCACTTCCCCGACAAGGCCGGTGGCCAGGGCGCGGTCGGCGCTCCACAGTTCGTCAAGGAACAGCAGGCGCTTGGCTTGCTCGCTGCCGATCAGGCGCGGCAAGTGCCAACTGGCGCCGGCGTCGGGCGAATAGGCCATGCTGGTGTAGCCGGCCTTGAAGCGTGCCGATTGGGCGGCGATGCGCAGGTCACAGCACAATGTCAGGTCCATGCCGGCGCCGACGGCCGTGCCATTGATCGCAGCAATCGTGGGTTTGTCGAGGCTGTGCAGGCGGGTCATCAAGGCGTGGGCGGTTTCGGTCCAGCCGTAGGTTTCGAGGGCGCCACGGGCTTCGGCGTCGGCCCACTCGGCCAGGTCGGCCCCGGCGCAGAAGCTGCGACCGTTGCCGGTCAATACCACCACACGCACAGCAGGGTCGGTGTTGAAGGCGTCGAGCACGGCGTGCAGGTGCTTGAGGGTGGGAATGTCCAAGGCGTTGCGCTGCGGGCCACGGTTAAGGGTGATCCAGGCAACGCCAGCTTGCACATGAGTGAGCACGGGCGAATCGGTAGTCATGGCTTCCTCGAATTATTTTAGTTGGCTTGAGGGGTGCGACATGAGGCGATACTAAACAAGTGTTCAGCAAGAAGGCAATCGGCAAACCGCAAATATTTTCAGAAGGGGAAATGGCCGACCTGAACCTTGCGTTCAGGCGGCTGCAGAAGACTCAGGGTTTGAGCTGATAACGCTGGCGGCCACCGGCCTGCAGGCCATCGACCCAGGCTTCGCAGATCTGGATACCCTGCTGCGGCGTGAAGGTGCCGGGGTTGAGCCCCGACTCCAGCCACAACCCGTCGAGCAGTGCGCTCAGGCCGATGGCGGCCAGATCGGCATCGAAGTGCTTCCAGACCTCCTCCTTGGCCATGTCGGTCAGCGCTGAGCGCATGATGGTGCGGTACTCGCCGTAGGAGTGTTCGTGGGCCAGGTTGATCGCCGGCGCCGTCTTGACCGCGCCCCAGAACACCAACCAGGCGTCCAGCAGGTGCGGGTCGAGCAATTCGGCGGAAAACGAGCCACGGAACAACGCCGACAGGCGCTCCCGAGGGTTCGGCGGCGCCTTGGCCATGGTTTCGCGCAACAGGCTCATGACCTGGTCGGTGATAGTGCGGTAGGCCTCGGCAACCAGCTCATCCTTGCCCGAATAATGGTGGCTGATCAGCCCCACCGACACCCCGGCCTCGGCGCTGATCTTGCGGATCGACGCACCCTGGAACCCGTCACGCTTGAGGCACGTGAGCGTGGCCTGGACCAGATTGGCCTTGCGCACTTCCGGGTCCATCCGGGAAAAACGGGATTCCTGGGTCATGCGGTTAATTCCTACGATTGGGTCGGCAGCACGACTCTACCTCAGTCGCGATAACCCGGCGACACCCGATCCAGCATCCGCAGCAACGCCACCCAAGCCAGTTGCATGGCGTCCAGGTCGACCAACTCACCCTCTTCCAGCGGGCGGCCAGGGTTGTTGAATTGCTGTTCGGTGTAGGCACAGACCTCGGCGGGCGGCAGCACCAGCTTGCCACACGCCTGGGCGGCGATCTGGATATCGCAGGCCTTCTCCAGGTAATACATGCGCAGGAACGCCTGGCTGACCGTCTCACCCACCGTCAGCAAACCATGGTTGCGCAGCATCAGCACCGGCTTGTCGCCCAGGTCACGCACCAGCCGCTGCTGCTCATCCATGTCCAGGGCCACGCCTTCGTAGTCGTGGTAGGCCACCTTGCCGTAGAACTCCATGGAAATCTGGTTCACCGGCAACAACCCGCACTCCAAGGCCGCCACTGCACAGCCCGCGCGGGTGTGGGTGTGCAGCACGCACTGAGCGTCTTCGCGGGCGCCATGAATCGCACTGTGAATCACGAAGCCCGCCGGGTTGACCGCATAAGCCGAGGGCTCCACGGCGTGACCGTCCAGGCCGATTTTCACCAGGCTCGATGCGGTGATTTCGTCGAACATCAGCCCGTAGGGGTTGATCAGGAAGTGGTGCTCGGGCCCAGGGATGCGCACCGAAATATGCGTGAAAATCAGGTCACTCATGCGGTAGTGCGCGATCAATCGGTAGCAGGCGGCGAGCTGTTCACGCAGCTGCTGTTCGGTGGAGTGAGTCATTTTTATTCTCCAGGCACGGGGTTGGTAAGGGCGACGCTAATCCAGTCGCCAGTAAAAAAACAAGTTGATTTTTTACTGGCGCTCGCCTCCTATAGAAAAATAACAATAACAGCGCCTGGAGTATCCGCACCATGTCGCACCCGACCTTTCCCCATCTGTTCGAACCGCTGGAGCTGCGTGGCAAACGCCTGAAAAACCGCATCATGTCCAGCGGGCACGATACGTCGATGCCTACCGATAATCGGGTCAATGCGCAGTTGATCGCCTATCACCGTGCTCGCGCCGAGGGCGGTGTGGGGCTGATCGTGTTACAGGTGGCCGGGGTGCATGACAGCGCGCGCTATACCTCCCATGTGCTGATGGCGACCGACGACAGCTGCGTTGATGGCTACCGCGAATTGGCAGAGACCTGCCATGCCCACGGTACCGTGGTGCTGTCGCAGATCTTCCATCCGGGCCGCGAAATCATGGAGTCGGCCGATGGCCTGCTGGCCGTGGCGTACTCGGCGTCAGGAGTGCCGAATGAACGCTTTCGCGTGATGCCACGGGCGCTGGACCAGGTGATGATCAACGAGATCGTCGCAGGCTATGCGGCGGCTGCCAGGCGCTTGCATGAGGCCGGGATCGATGGGGTGGAAGTGGTTGCCAGCCATGGGTATCTGCCGGCGCAGTTTCTCAATCCTCGAGTAAACCGGCGTACCGATGATTACAACGGTTCTTTGGAACATCGGTTGAAGTTCTTGAGGGAAATCATCGAAGCCGTAAGGGACGTCACCGACGAACAGTTCATTATCGGGCTGCGCATTTCTGCCGATGAACGCGACGCCGAAGGCCTCACTGAAAACGAGTCCCTTGAGGCCGTTCAACACCTGCAAACCCAGCTGGATTACGTGCATATCGTCGCGGGCACATCAGCGTCCCTGGGCGGCGCAGTCCATATCGTGCCGCCCATGGCGATTGCCGCCGCGTACCTCGCCAACGAAGCGG
This sequence comes from Pseudomonas reactans, assembly GCF_013387025.1. Lineage (NCBI taxonomy): Bacteria > Pseudomonadati > Pseudomonadota > Gammaproteobacteria > Pseudomonadales > Pseudomonadaceae > Pseudomonas > Pseudomonas reactans. Next base: position 130,967 of record NZ_JACAQP010000011.1, read on the forward strand.
CGACGTTCAAGGCCAGCCTGTCGATTCCGCTATTCGTCACAGGGCGAATCAACCAGCCCCAGGAAGCCGAACTGATATTGGCGCGGGGCCAGGCCGATGTCTGCGGCATGACGCGTGCGTTGATCTGCGACCCGCTGATGCCGGCCAAGACCCTTGAGGGCCGTGCCGAAGACGTGCGGGCGTGCATCGCCTGCAATCAAGCCTGCATCGGTCATTTTCACAAGGGGCTGCCGATCTCCTGTATCCAGCATCCCGAGACCGGCCGCGAGTTGGTGTTTGGTGAGTTGCAACAGGCAGTGAAGCCCAAACGCATCATGGTGGTGGGCGGTGGCCCGGCGGGCATGAAAGCAGCGGCAGTCGCCGCGCAACGCGGGCATGACGTAACGCTGTATGAAGCCAGCGGGCAATTGGGCGGGCAAGTGTTGCTGGCCCAGTTGCTGCCACGGCGCAGCGAATTCGGCGGGGCCAGTACCAACCTGCAACGTGAAATGGAACTGGCAGGGGTACGGGTGGTGCGCCATACCTGGGTCGATCGTGCGCTGGTGGAACAGGAACAGCCCGATCACGTGATTATCGCCACCGGTGCCGAGCCTTATTGGCCTGCCTTCGAACAGGGTGGCGCACTGCAAGTGGTGGACGCGTGGCAGGTGCTGCGCGAGCAGGTTACGTTGGGCCGCTCGGTGGTGGTGGTCGATTGGCGTTGCGACTGGATTGGCCCCGGTATTGCTGAGCGCCTTATGCGCGCCGGCCATCAGGTGCAACTGGCGGTCAATGGCACCCACTGTGGGGAAAACCTGCCGCTGTATGTACGCGATCAATTGGCTGGCGAACTGCATCGGCTGGGCATCCCGATCATCCCTTACGCCCGCCTCTATGGTTGCGATGACACCACACTTTACTTGCAACACACCGCCAGCGGCGAGCCGATGCTGCTGGAAAATGTCGACACGCTGGTGTTGTGCCAGGGTCACCAGCCAGTAGACACTCTGGGCGCGGAGCTGCAAGGCCTGGTGCCCTTTGATCGTATCGGCGACTGCCTGGCCCCGCGCACCGCCGAAGAAGCGATCTACGAAGGACTCAAGGTAGCGTGGAACCTGTGACAGACAATCCCCAGCAACTGTTTCTCGGCACGCGCATTCGTGGGCTGCGCAAGGCGCGTGGCCTGACCCTCACGGCCCTGGCGCAGGCCAGCGAATTGACGGCCGGCTACCTCAGCCAGTTGGAGCGTAACCTGGCGTATCCATCGATTCCCGCATTGTTCAATATTGCCCGCAGCCTGGGCGTGACCATCCAGTGGTTCTTCGCCAGCGAAACCGTAGCCGCTGCCGAAGACGAAGGCTATGTCGTGCGCAAAGGCAACCGCCAGAGCATTCACTACGAGGACGGCATCGTCGACCAATTGCTGACGCCGTTGCCCAACCACCAACTGGAAATGCTCCAATCAAGCTTCCCGCCGGGCACGTATAGCCAGCAGAGCTACAGCCATGAAGGCGAAGAAGCGGGGTACGTACTGAGCGGCCAGTTCGAGTTGTGGGTGAGTGAGCGACACTTCCTGCTGCAGGCCGGTGACAGTTTCAGCTTCGCCAGCCGTGAGCCCCATCGATACGGCAATCCTGGCAAGGTAGAAACCGTGGTGATCTGGGTAATTACACCGCCGACATTTTAGGCAGCTCATACAAATGGAGACGTTTCCTACAGGAACTGGCGACAGTGGCAAGGCGGCCATCAATGGTGAGGGGCCCTTTCGCTTGCTATAAAAATGGCTACTTCTCTTCGAGGATGTCGCCATGTCGTTATTGCATTTGCTGTTTGGGAAGCCGACCCAGGATGAGTGGGAGCGAGCGAAAGAGGTCAAGTCCCGTAAAACATGGAAAGTCGTGTACGGAGGCATCGGCTTGGATACCGCCGAAGTGTTGGAGTCGCAGGGTTACAAGGACGCCATGGAGCAACTACGTAAAATGGAGGCTGATCATTCATGGGCTTGCTGATCATCGTCCCCTTGCTGGTCAGCGGATACATGGTCTGCATCAGGCACCCCTTTTTCTACGTACGCCTGCACCGCTTCCAAGGACAACTGCTCTATTTGCAGGTGGCCAGGATGGGAATGGCTTGCCTGATCGTTTCGACCCTCCTGACTGCAGCCGTTCTGGCAGTGTCAAAGCAGGCGGTCCCGATCATGGGTCATGTCATTGCAACAGACTACAGCAGCTACTTGGGCACGCTATTGGTGCAACTTGATATTGCCAGCGAAAAAAACGGCACGCTATGGGTTTTCCTGATGCAGGTTGGCCTGACGGCCCTGGTAATTCCTTTCTTCTGGTCAGCGTTCTATATGGGCGTGAAGAAGAAAATATTGCAACTGGAAACAGACGTCCAGCTCCACTCGCTGCTGGCGCTGGGTGTCCTTGAGGGCACGCCTTTCAGAGTCTTGCTGAGAGAGTCCATCGTGCAGTGCAGGCCGTGCATGTTCAGCTTGAACGATCGAAAGGTCTATGTCGGAATCGTACTGTTCGCAGGCACACCGACCGAGTCCGAAGGTGTCGATCATGCCTTCACGCTTATCCCCATACTCAGCGGTTACCGAGACAAGGACACACTGAAGGTCACGCTGGATACTCACTACTCAAATGCAGCCACCCCGCCCCCCATCACACTGATCCAGGAAAATGTCGTTTCCGCCACACAGTTCGACTTCACTCTCTGGAACGCGGTCCATACCCGCAAAACCCGCAAGCCGCGACAGGGCGAGTTCCATCAACACCGCCCCGCGCGTCCGATGCACGCTGAAAGCCTCTGCGCCTGAGGCTCCAACGTCAGTCAAACTTCCAGTTCAGTCCAACACGTAGCATCTGCCCATCGTTCTTGAACTTGGAATCATACCCAGTGCCTGCTCCACCGCTACCCGGAATGACCGCGACGTTCAGCTTGTCTTCACCCAGGTCGTAGTACAGGTATTCGGTCTTGAACGACAGGTTTTTGGTGATGGCCTGTTCGATACCCGCACCCACCGTATAGCCCATCTTGAAATGACTCTGGTCGCCGCTGAACTGGGTATTGCCGGTGGGGCCGAACATGTCGACGCTCTGGCTGGTTTCTCCATAGGCCAGACCAGCCGTGCCGTAGACCAGGGTGTGGTCGAACGCATAACCGAAGCGACCGCGCAGGGTCCCAAGGTACTTGATCTTCGATTCGAATTTATTGTTCAGCGCCAAGCGGGTGTTGAGTTGAGCGGTACCGATGTTTCGGCTGTCTTGCAGGTCGGTATGAGAGATGTCCGCTTCGATACCGGCCACCCACTGGCCGAACTGGTAGTTGTAGCCGAACTGTATGCCACCTAAGAGGCCGTTGCGGTCCAGGTCCACACGGCCAGGGCGTGCACCGCCATTGATGTTGGCGATGTTCGGTGCGGCCTGGCCTTTGGTATCGACATCGCCGTCGCCACCAAAGCCGTAGCCGGCACTCAAGCCGCCGTAGAAACCGGTCCAGTCCGTCGGGCCTTCGGACGAATAGGCATCCGCCGCCTGGGCGCAGGTTGAAGCAACAACAGTCAGTGCCGTAGCGGCAAGTAAACGCGTGATCATGTGCAGAGCTCCTAGGTTTTTTAGTGGTGTAACAGGCACAGCGTCGCCGCACGCCGAAGGCAATCGGCGCGAGGAATGAATTCATTTCGAGAGGTATTACTGAGCCGAACGGCCCGGAATGAGACTACTGACCGAGGAAGCGGTAATCGGCGCTGTAGGGCTCCAGGTGCAATTCACCGACCTGGGCACAACTGCCGCTGAATACTCCGCCCAAGGTATGCAGGCGTTCCACCGCGACCACCTGTTCCAGCCCGCCGTCGCCTTGATGGCTCACTACACCAAGGCGCAGCAGCGGAATGTCCTGGGCACTCGCCCCCGGTGCCTGGGCAATGACCTTGCCGACCACTGCGCTGCGGTCATCCAGTTGCCAAGTGGGCCCGGCAAAATGTCGGCCTACGGTCTTGCCATTGATCATCAGCGTGGCAAGCGGCTCACGAAACTGCCAGGCAAGTTGACCACTGTTGTCACGAGCACAGGTATAGATCTGCACGCCGGCAGCCCGCACGGTCATCAGCACTTTCCTGGCCGAGTCATTGGCAGGTTCCGGCAAGTCCTGTGCCTGTGCCCGCTGCGCATCAACCGCACAGATCACCAGCACAATCAGGCCGATCACTTGCACGGCCAGCAGCGCCAGACGATTACGGCGGGTGATGGCATCAGGATCGGTATCATTCATTTTTCGCCTGCCAGGAGAAGGGTCGAGCAGCGTCTGGTTAATCATGTTGAAGTCCGTCGGTAGCGGCTGGTTATCAGCGTCTGCAGGATGAACAACCGACCCGAACGGTTTATTCCCGACTATTTCCCAAGCCGGGTAAAAACCTCGCCTACCAGACTTCGATCTCCAGTTCCGCGAGCTGACTGGCCGGTGTCGGCACGGCCTTGCCGCTGTGCATCACTCCCTGGCGTGGCGGCTCGCGCTTGAGGTTTGGCACCGGTATCCGCCCGCCTCCGCGTACCGTTTGAGCACCGACCATCGCGAACTGGCCATTGGCGAAGTTCAGCCCCACGCCATTCTGGCGCTGGAAGTAGATCCACCAGCGTTCCTCCTCAAATTTCATGAACGCGAACCCGCGTGGATACGCAGCTTCGCCATAGTCGTCAAAGGTCATCGCGGTGGCGAAACCCAGGCCATGCCCGTCGGAACGACTGAGGTATTCCTTGTTCAGGTAATCACTGCCGCCCTGTACGTGAAACACCCGGTAAGTGAGGTCATCAAGTTGATCGATCAGGATCGAACAACCACTGAAGTCCGGCGTGAACACGTACCCGGTCGCCCCAGGGTTGACCGGGATATCGCAAAAATCGCCCTGGGGAACCCAATGCCCCATCAGCGGCCGTTCGATCTTGCCAAAATCACCTGGCTTATCCAGGGTGGCCAGTCGGTATCCACCGGCTTTATGGCTGTTGACGTCAAACACGTTGATCCCCTTCACCAGGCTTGGAGGAATACGTTTGGCGGTCATGAAGTTCTGTTGCAAAAAGGTCTTGGTGGACGACAACGCAGTCATGCACGTAGTGGTCATAGGTGCTCCGGATAGAAGAAAGATGCAGACGTCTCGTCAATCCTTGTAAACGCCGTTCGAATCACGGGAAATCATCAGAAGAACACCCTCCCCGGACGCTTTATTCCATGATTTCGCTTAATCGAAATGCGCGTTTTCCATGCAGATAATTGTCTTCTTCCTACGGCCAGTCAGCCGGTAGCCTTCGGCCCTGCGATGCCTTGCGCACGCACTAACACCGGCTGCAACGACAGCATCGGTGCCTGCCCCCAGTGCTCGATAGATGGCGCCCACGTGAAAAAACTTTCGATAGTCCTCTTGCTCACCGGCTTGCTCCAGCTGCCGCACGCCCTGGCGGCGCCAGCCACTATTGGCGTGATTGCCTATGCGGAAAAACCGCTGAAGCTGATACGCGCCACCACCCTCTACACCGTGGGCGTCGGCACCCGACTGCAAGGGGGGGATATCCTGCAAACCGGTGCGGCTGGCGTTCAGATCGAGGGCATTGCGTCGACCACACTGGCATTGGGTCCCGACACCCGCATCCTGATTGCAACCAACCGCACCGCTGCGCAAATCAACCTGCTCAACGGCTGGCTGAAGCTGCAACCGGTGGCGGGCAGCACGCACGCCAACCTGGCAGTGACCACAGGTGCCCTGGCGTTCACCGCCACCCAAAGTTCGAGCGTGATTCACGTGAGCCCACGCCAGACCGAGATATTCATCGAGGACGGCAGCCAAGTGGTCAATGAGCTAGACGCCCACGGCAAAGGTGAGCACAGCGTCACCCTGGGCCACGAAGACTTTGCACAACGCAGCGCCGGCAGCGCCCTCAAGCGCGTGCCACGCCCCGAACAGGCATTCATTGACGCCCTGCCTCGCCAGTTCCTCGACCCGCTGGTACCGCTGGGCAAGAAAATCCCTGCCACATCCGAGCTGAAAAAGGAACGTGATGTCACCTACGACGACATTGCCCCTTGGGTTGTCAGCCCGCTCAATCTCAGCCAACAGATGCTCGCCAACCGCTTTGCGCCGCGCCTCAACGACCCCGCGTTCCGCCAGGCGGTGAAGGTCAACCGTGGCGGGGTGCTGGAGTGGGAGCTGGAGCTGTTGCGCCTGGAACGTCGCAAGAATGCGCACTGATCCCCATCACGTCGGTCCCCGAAGGTCTTTATGAAACTGTCGCTTGCGGTCAAATTCAACGTGGTGTTCCTGGCGGTGTTTATCGTCGGTTTTATCGCCACCAGCCTCTCAACCCACTACATGCTGCAACAGAGTGCGCGCCGGGAAACCCTGGAAACCGCACGCATGCTGATGCGCTCGGCCTCCGCCGCCAGCACCTACACGGCCGAGCAGATTGTGCCGCTGCTGGAGAACCGCCTGAAGTTCCAGTTCCTGCCGCAATCGGTGCCGGACTTCGCCGCCATTTCGCACCTGCAGGAACTGCTCGAGTCTTACCCGGACTATGCCTACAAAGAAGCCACGCTCAACCCCACCAACCCGCGTGACCTGGCCAACGACTGGGAAAAAACCCTGATCAGCACCCTGCGCAGCCAGCCGCAGACCGACGAAATGGTGGGTGAGCGCGCCGATGACAAAGGCACGTCGCTCTACATCGCGCGACCGATCCAGATCAAGGACGCTGCCTGCCTGGCCTGCCACAGCACGCCAGATGCAGCGCCAAAAACCATGGTCGACATCTACGGAGCGGTGAACGGCTTCGGCTGGAAACTCAACGACACCATCGGTGCGCAACTGGTCTCGGTGCCACTGGACCTGCCGATGCAACGCGCCAGAAGCCTGCTGCACAGCTACATGCTGTCGATGCTGGGAATTTTCGCCGTGTTATTCGTGGCCTTGAACGTGGCGGTGCACCTGTTTGTCACCCGACGCCTGCGCCAGATGTCGGTGCTGGCTGACCGCGTCAGCCTGGGCGAAACCGATGTGCCGCCGATGGACGTCAGCGGCAGCGACGAGTTGGCACGCCTGGGTCAGTCCTTCGGCCGCATGCGTACCAGCTTGGTCAGCGCCATGAAGATGCTTGAGGAATAGGGCCGCGATCATGCTTGAACAACTCGGCAAATACCGCATCGACAGCGTGCTCGGCAAAGGCGCCATGGGCACGGTGTACAAGGCGTTCGACCCGAACATCGCCCGCACCGTGGCGCTCAAGACCATCCGCAAGGAACTGTTCGGCGACAGCCAGCACGCCGAGTTGGTCAGCCGCTTCAAGAATGAAGCGCAGGCTGCCGGCCGGCTGATGCATCCCAACATCGTCGCAGTCTACGACTACGGCGAGGACGAGGGCTCGGCGTATATCGCCATGGAGTTCGTCGAAGGCACACCGCTCAACACCTTGCTGGCAGCACAAACGGCCCGTGACCTCAGCCACAGCCTCGGCTGGATGCGCCAGTTGCTGTTGGCCCTGGAGTACGCGCACTCCAAGGGCGTGGTGCACCGCGATATCAAGCCGGCGAACCTGCTGATCACCGCCGACAACCACGTCAAGGTCACCGACTTCGGCGTCGCACGTCTGGACTCCTCCACGCTTACCCAGACCGGCTCGATGATCGGCACCCCCAGCTACATGTCGCCGGAACAGTTCTGCGGCGAGTTGATCGACGGTCGCTCCGACGTGTTTTCCGCCGGCATCGTGCTGTACCAATTGCTCACTGGCGAGCGACCGTTTTCCGGCTCGGCCACCATGGTCATGCAGCAGATTCTCAACCAGACGCCGGTGGCACCGTCGAGCTTGAACCTGGCCCTCGACCCGGCGTTGGACAGCGTGATCGTCCGCGCCCTGGCCAAGCGCCCGGCCGACCGCTATCCCTCGGCGCACGCCTTTCTGGATGACCTTGAAGCGCTGCTCGGCACCACCACCGGCAGTTGGATCAGCGCCGATATCGACGATGATCGCACCGTGCTGATGCGCCCCAACCAACCCTTGAGCAGCGGCGTGACAGCGTTGGCGACCGAAGCCGTGGAAACCCTCACACCCTGGAAGCTGGCCGTGATGCCTGAGCTGGAGTCGCTGCTGTCCCATCAGATTGGTCCGCTTGCGCGCTTTCTGGTACGCAAGAGCCTCAATGGCGCCGATGATTTTGAGGGCATCTGCGCCGCATTGTTGCCGCATATTCCGTCGGAGCGCGGCCGTGAGCAGTTCGCCAGCGCCAGCCAGTCGCTGTTCCAGCGCCTCAACCCGCCGACTGCTGCGCCCGAGGTCGTGACTGAACCCACCGCGATTGTCCCGAGCACCGAGGTGATCCCTGCGCCAGTCGACCCCGACTTCGCGCACATGGCCGAACGCCGCCTGGCGGTGCTGATCGGTCCCATCGCCCGTATCGTGGTCAGTCGCGCCTTGCGTGCAACTTCATTGCGCCAACCCTTTGTGCAACGGTTGGCCGAGTCTATCGAGAGCGAGGCCCAGCGCCTGGCGTTCCTCAACAGCTTCGAGCCCCTGCCATGACCGACTCCCCCCTCAGCGCCTGCGGGCCCCATCGTCTGGCCTGCGCGGTCGCCTATGGGGCCAGCGATGTCGGCACGGTACGCCAGAGCAACGAAGATAACTTTCTGGTGGAGCCCAGCCTCAGGTTGTTTGCCGTGGCTGACGGCATGGGCGGCCATGAAGCCGGCGCCCTGGCGAGTGCCGAAGCCTTGATTGGTTTGCGCCAGGCGCTCAACGCCGACCGTGTCGACCCACTGAACGACGACAGCGACCCGGACGCCACCTGGTCGGACCCGGACATGCAAGCTGCCAGCCGCCTGCACAACGCCATCGACCAGGTGAACCAGTGCGTCTACCAGCAAAACGTGGCACGGCAGATGAGCGAAGGCAGCGGCATGGGCACCACCCTCACGGGAGCATGGCGCCCGCATGCCGATGGGCCACTGTTGCTGTTCCACGTAGGCGACAGTCGTTTGTACCGCTACCGCGACGGTGAGTTGAGCCTGCTGACCCGCGACCAGACCTGGTATCAACAAGCCCTTGAGGCCGGCAAAGTCGACCGCTTGCCGGCACGCAACCTGCTGTTGCAAGCGATCGGCCCGGGACCACGGGTAGAACCGCAAGTACGCGTGCAACCCGTGCTGCCCAACGACCTGCTGATGTTGTGCAGTGACGGCCTGCACGGTTGCGTCCCGCACCAGGAAATGGCCCAGGTGCTGGCCGCTGCGGGCCGCGACACGCTGGACACAGCCTGCCAACAGCTGATCCACCTCACCCGCGAATACGCAGGGCGCGACAATGTCACCGTGCTGCTCGCCTGGTTCGACGGCTGAATCGTCTATGGCAGCTTGAACGCCTCGTCCACCGGCACGCGGTAGCCGGTGGCCAGGCGGTTGGTTTCGTTGGCCATGCCGACCACCGCCTGCAACTCGCCGAACATCTCGTCGGTCATCCCCGCCTTGCGCGCCGCCGCCGTGTGGGACGCAATGCAGTACGGGCAATTATTGGTCACGCTGACAGCCACATAGAGCAGCTCCTTGGTCAGTGGGTCCAATGCCCCCGGTGCCATGATTTCCTTGAGACTTTCCCAGGTTCGACGCAGGGTCGGCGGATGGGCGGCCAGGCATTTCCAGAAGTTGTTGACCTGATCGACCTGGCGTGTGCGCATGATGTCGTCATAGACCGCCCGCACTTCGGGGCTGGCATCGGCGTATTCGGTGAGGTGTTGAGTCATGGGATGTCCAACGCGGATGGAGAGTGTTCTGGAATACCGCGCCGCCGCCATTGCTGGCAAGTGAAGCCTGAGAATCCTGGATGACGGAGTTGACGAACGGTCATGCGAATGTTCAGATGCCGGCCTGTTTCAGGTGCCCCCTGCCGCCGTGCTTGGGGTGAAACGGGAAACCGGTACGCTCTTTTGAGCCAGTCCGGTGCTGCCCCCGCAACGGTATTCGCGTGACCCCTTCGACACACCACTGTGGCCTGCGCGCCATGGGAAGGTGAAGGGCTCCATACGCGAGAGCCCGGAGACCGGCCTGGAATTTCTGTTAGGCAAACTCCTGCGGTGGGCGGGCATGGGCCGGTATCGGCGTGTGCGCGATGCCTTCTCCTGCGTGCTTCTGCGAAGATACTTTCGAGAAGACTATGATTCGACGTTCCCTGATCCCTTTGTTCGGCTCGCTGTTCAGCCCCCTGTTGCTGGCCGACGACAATACCCTGGTGCTCAACCAGCAGATTGTCTCCGCTCCTTCCGTGGAATCCACCACCGTCGCCGCCATGGCCCAGTACGGCAGCAAAGTGGAGATCGTCACCCGCGAACAGATCGAACGCGCCGGCCCCGCCGCCGACGTGACGCGGGTGATGCAGATGTTCATCCCCGGCCTCTACGTGGCGCCGAAAAACGGCCCGTTCGACTACGGCACTTATTCCCTGCTGGGCGGGCGCAACGATGACACGTTGATCCTGCTCGACGGCGTGCGCCTGAACAACCGCCTGTATGGCGGCCTGTACCTCGATACGCTGCCGGCCAACGCTATCGAGCGCATCGAAGTGCTCAAGGGCGGCCAGAGCCTGTTGTTCGGCACCCAGGCGGTGTCGGGGGTCATCAACATCGTCACGCGCAGCCCGCAGACACGCGAGGCGTCCGGTGAAGTCAACCTGGGAGTCGATACCTTCGGCGGCACCACCGGCGATGCACGGGTCGAGAAGATCTTCGCCAACGGCTGGGGCGACCTCGGCCTGCTGGCGTATGTCAGCCGCAACGCCTCCGAGGGCTACCAGCCGTTTCGCAACAGCGACTACAGCGGCCGCGTCAGCGACAAAAAGCGCTCGTACGAAGTGACCACCTTCGGCACCAAGGCCATCCAGTCGTTTGGCGACGACTCGCGCCTGGAACTGTTCTACCAATATGCCGATGCCAACCTTGATTTCGCGCGGCCGGTGAACAACTACAAGACCACCAACGACCGCGTGCAACAGATCGCCACGGCCACTTTCGAACAGGCGATCAACGAGCGCCTGAGTTATTTCATCAAGGGCCATATCAACGACTGGGACACACGCTACACGCGGATCGATAACACCGCGAATGGCGGCCGTAATGTGCGCAATCACAATGACTACTGGGGCTTTACCGATTGGGGCGTACAAGCCGAGGGCAAGGCCGAGTTGCCAGGCGGCCATGTGCTGGTGGTAGGCAGCGACAACCAGTGGTTCAAGGGCCAGGACGATGTACTGGTGATCGACGACAACAAGGCCCAGGCCCACGCGCTTTATACGCAACTGCGACCGCAGATCGACGCATTGCCCAACTGGCACCCCAGCGTGGGCGTGCGGCATGAAGCCATGAGCGGCGGTGACAGTGCCACTGTCGGCATGCTCACCTCGCTCTACGATCTCAACGACCACTGGGCCCTGCGCGGCCAATACGGTACGGCCTACAAACTGCCCAACGCCGAGCAGTTGTTCGTCAACGAGCCAGGCGACGAAATCGGCAACCGCAATCTCAAGCCGGAGAAAAGCCGCAACGCCGAACTGGGGATCGACTACAAGGGGCTACTGGGCGAAGGTGACTTCAGCGCCAGCGTCACGCTGTTCAAACGCAAGATCACCGACCTGATCACGCTCGACGATGTGCAGTGGGTCAACGGCCAGGGCCAGATCCAGATGCGCGGCTTCGAGGCCGACGCCAAGCTCGCGCTCAACGACCAGTGGAGCCTGCAAGCCGACATGACGCGCAACCTCACCGAATCGCGCACGGGGGTTACCATCAACGATATCCCGAGCTTCTTTGCCCGTTCACGTATCGGTTTCGAATCGGAAAACCGCTTATGGGGCGCAGGTACTGCGATCCGCTATATCCGCGACATCACCAGCTCAAAAAATGTCGAATACGGCCACTACTCCGTGGTGGACGCCGATGCCTATCGCTACCTCGACAACGCCCACCAGCACCGCCTGAGCCTGCTGGTGGAAAACCTGTTCGACCGCGACTACGTCACCAGCCGCGCCAGCAACGTCGACAACCTCGGCCGCCCATTCACATCGGAGGTGCGTTACACGTATCGCTTCTGATGACTGAGATCACCAAAATCGACGGGGTGGACTTCCATCCCGACTGGTCCCGCATACCGGACCACGCCCGCCATGTATTCCTGTGCACCGGCCCACGCTGTACGCAGCGCGGCGCCTTGCAACTGTGGAAAACCCTGCGCCGCCGACTGCTGGAACATGAGCACATCGAAGTGTCCGGAGGCGTGCTGCTGACACGCACCCATTGCCAATTTCCATGCAATCTCGGGCCGGTGCTCACGGTGTATCCCGAGCGTTGTTGGTATGGCGTGCGCAACAAGGCCGAAGTGCTGCGCCTGGTGGATGTGCACCTGGTGGGCGGCGATGTGGTGCAAGACCTGTTGATCAAGGATGCCCCATGAAACACCCATGGTTTTGGCTGGCCGCCCTGCTCTGCGGCACACCCGTGCTGGCAGACACCTATCGCAACTGCGCCCAGGACTGGAGCGTGCCCCCGTCACCGCCGTCGCGCATCGTGGCGCTCAACCAGCACGCCGCCGATTTGCTGCTGGCGCTGGATGCCGGGCCTTCGCTGGTGGGTGTGGCTTACCTGGACGACAACGGCATTGCACACCGGCACGGCGAGTACTTCGACGTACCGGTCATCGCGGCGAAATACCCGTCCAGTGAAGTGCTGTATGCACAGCATCCGGACCTGGTGGTGGGCGGCTTTGCCAGTGCGTTCGGTAATGGGGTCACGTCGCGCACCGGTCTGGCAAACAACGGGGTGGCGTCGTACCTGCTGGAGTCCGCCTGCGCGGGTCACTCCCTGGATTACTTTGGGCATATCCGTCAGGACTTGTTTACCCTCGGCGCCCTGCTGCACAAAACCCGGCGCGCTCAAATGCTGAGCGATGCGTTGGATGCCGACCTGTCAAACGCCCATGCGCTGATCGGGGATGCCCACCCGCTGTCGGTGTTTTACCTGGACAGTGAAGTGGGTGGACTCGATAGCGAAGGTCAACGGGGTTTTGTCACCACCTTGCTGGCAGCTTCCGGTGCACGCAATGTACTGGCCGATATCCCGTTGTCACGGGTGACCGTCAGCAATGAAACCCTGTTGACCAAGGACCCGGACGTGATCCTGCTGGCCGACGCCCTGTGGTCACCGGCCAGCCGCAAGCGGCAGTTGCTGACCACCGACCCGGTACTTTCGAAGCTACGCGCCGTGCGCGAGAACCGCATGATCGATATTCCCTTCACCCACGTGGTGCCCAACATGGGCAGCGGCCAGGTGGTTCTGTCATTGGCACAGCGGTTCAAGGCGCTGGCGATTCGTGATCTGCGGTAAAGAGTCCTTTTCGGATTCGGCGGTTTTTCCGAAGGAACGACGGGTGGATACTCGACTCCATTGTTTACCCCCTCTTCAGGAGTTACTGATGTCCATTCCAACGCAAAACGTTCCGGCCTTCGGCCTTGGCACTTTCCGCCTGCAAGGCCAGGTGGTGATCGATTCCGTCAGCACCGGCCTGGAACTGGGCTACCGTGTGATCGACACCGCGCAGATCTACGAGAACGAAGCCGACGTCGGCCAGGCAATTGCCGACAGCGGCGTGCCGCGTGACGAACTGTTTATCACCAGCAAGATCTGGATTGCCAATTTCGCCGAAGGCCAGCTGATTCCAAGCCTGCGCGAAAGTCTGAGCAAGCTGAAGACCGACTACCTGGACCTGACCCTGATCCACTGGCCCTCGCCGGAAGACCAGGTGCCTGTCGCCGAATTCATGGGCCAGTTGCTGGAAGCCAAGCGCCTGGGCCTGACCCGCCAGATCGGCATTTCCAACTTCACCGTCGACTTGATGAAACAAGCGATTGCAGCCATTGGGGCCGAAAACATCGCCACCAACCAGATCGAACTGCACCCCTACCTGCAAAACCGTAAGGTCGTGGACTTCGCTACCGCCAACGGCATTCAGATCACGTCCTACATGACCCTGGCCTACGGCGAAGTGCTCAAGGAACCGGTGATCCAGCAAATCGCCGAACGCCATCAGGCGACCCCGGCGCAAGTGACGCTGGCCTGGGCCATGCAACTGGGCTACGCAGTCATCCCTTCATCGACCAAGCGCGTCAACCTGGAAAGCAACCTCAAGGCCCTGCAACTGACCTTGAGCGCTGCCGACATGACACAGATTGCCGAACTGGAACGCGGCCATCGCCTGACCAGCCCCAAGGGTATCGCACCAGAATGGGATTAAATCCCGGCTGCTGGTGCTTGGGCTAACTCCCGCAACCACGGCAACACCCGCAGGCCGGCAGTGGCTGCGGGTGGGTCAATGATGTCCATGAAGTGTTCAAGGTTGACGTTGTCCGGCACGCCGGGCAACCGCACGAGCACCGCCGTCGTTGCGTCGGCGCTGGGGCTCAGGTCCAGGTGATCGTAGACCAGCACATGGTGTGCCTGAGGTTGAGGTCCGCTGGCGTGGGCCGCCAACCCTGCATTGATAATCAGCACATCAAAAGGCCGGGCCGGGATGGCGGTGAGCAACTGGACCTCTTCAAAGGTTCCCACCGGTATGATCCGGTAGTATCCCAACCGGTTGAGCATTTTCTCGATATACAGGCGTTGCAGGTGTTGTTCATCGGCAATCAGGATGGTCAGTGCTTTGTTTGGCATGGCGAACCCCTGGGCAGGCAGCGCTCGTCAGTGAGCGTGGCCCATTTTCCAGACATACCCCGAAGACAAAATCAGGCTTGTTCCCTCTCCATGTAGGAGTTCTCCCAAATCCACCGAATGGCCATTCACTTCAGTCAAGCCTGCTTGATGCGGGTGCTCAAGCTGTGATGCAAGCTATCGATGGCGTGGCCAATGGCTTCAACCGAAGCCGCCAATGCATCACGGTCCCCCCTTTCACACACGCCCTCCAGCGCTTCACAACAAGCGATCAACGTCTGCGCCTTGACCATGCGAGCCCCACCTTTGACGCGATGGGCCAGGTCATGCAATTTGCCGAGGTCCGCGTGTTCTTGCAGCGCCGATAGCAGCAAGCGATCCTCCGCAAGGCTATCGAGCAAGGGCACCAGCAACTCATTGAGCCCGGCAGTATCATCGCCTGTCAGAGCGACCAGCGTACTTAAGTCAAATACCGGCACGCCCTTTTTCACCACCGGTGCCGCGGTGCGCGACGCCAACGCCGTGCGCAGATCATCCAGGCCGGTCGGTTTGAAGAGACAACCGTCCATGCCCGCCTGCCGGCAGCGTTCGGTCTCCTCGGGTTGCGCGTTGGCGGTAAACCCCAATAGCAGACACGGCACCAAACCACGCTGACGCTCTTGGGCACGGATATCACGTGCCAATGTATAACCATCCATGACCGGCATATTGCTGTCGGTGATCACGCCATCAAAACGCCCGGCCAGCCATAACGCAAAACCTTCGGCGCCGTCTTGCGCAGTGACGATGTGATGCCCCAGAAAGTTCAATTGCCGAGCCAGCAACAGGCGGTTGGCCGGGTAATCGTCAACCACCAAGAGGTTCAACGCATGAGTCGCAGGCGCAGGTACCACAGGCGTACACACCGGTGCTACCGAGGCCAACGCCAGCGTCAACGTCAGGTCCACGCGCGTGCCTTTACCGAGCACACTGCTCAAATGCAATTGACCGCCCATCATTTCGCACAGGTTGCGGCTGATCATCAACCCCAGCCCCGAACCACTGCGCGCCGATTGGTCGTGATTGCTGCCTTGGACAAAGGGGCTGAACAACCGCTGTTGGTCTTGGGCACTGATGCCAATCCCCGTGTCCTCCACGAACAACCTCAGGTTCAAATGATCACCGCTCAACGAAGGTGTGCCCTGAGCCCCCAGGCGTACCTGGCCGGTAGTCGTGAACTTGATGGCATTGCCCAGCAGGTTGGACACTATTTGTTTGAGACGCAGAGGGTCGATCAGCACCAATCGGTCGACCATCAGGTCGAGTTCAGCTTGCAGCTGCAGCCCCTTGTCCCGCGCCAGCCCCTCGAACACCCGCGCCACAGAGGCCAATAGCTCATGGAGATTGGCTTCTTCCAGGCTCAGGGACAGGTGACCGGTTTCAATCCGCGCAATGTCCAGGATATCGCCAATCAATTCCAGCATGCTTCGGGACGCCATCGACGCCACTTCCAGCGCGTCCAGATCGACACGGCCCTGCTCGGCGTTTTTCAGGGCCAACTCAAGCATGCCGATCACCGCATTCATGGGCGTGCGTATCTCATGACTCATGGTCGCCAGGAACGTGGTCTTGGCACGGTTAGCGGCGTCGGCGTCCTCCTTCGCTTCCTGCAGCTGGCCCAGCAGGCGCTGGCGCTCGCTGACGTCCACCCAGCCGCCAATCATGCCCACAACGTTACCGCTGCTGTCACGGTACGGCAGCATCCACTGGTAAATGGTCAACACACCACCACCCGGCACCTTGAGCACGCGATCCTGGATCTGCGGCTCGCCGCGTTCCATCAGGTCCAAGTAATCGGAATGGAACGACTGGGCCTGCGGCGGGTTGCCCGTGTCGGTTTGCACCACGGTCTTGCCGATCACGTCCTCTAACTTGAAACCAAACACATCAAGGTAAGCGTTGTTGCAGGCCATCAACCGGCCTTGGCGATCGCGCACGTAAATCGCATGAGGTGTGCCGTCGATCAGCACCCGCATAAATCGCATCTGATCGCTCAAGGCACGTTCTGCCTGGGCGCGCTTGCGTATCAGGTTACGCAGGTAGAGCACCCAACCCAGGGTCACCAGCAGCAGCAAGGCGGCCAGGCTAAACCCTTGGATGATCACGTTTCGATGGCTGCTCCAATAGCTGTCTTCGATGATGATCTCACTGCGCCAACGGTTGGTCAGTTCGTCCATTTCTTCAGGGGTGATACTCAACAACGCCTTCTCGAGGATCGAATACAGCTCCAGTTGGCTACGGTTGACGCCGAAGGCCACACGCGCCGGCTCCGTGCCAACCGTGCTGGTGATCCGCAGGCGGTCTCGATAATTGCGCGCAATCATGTAGCGTGCGCTGATCAACGAAACTATCGTCGCATCGACACTCCCCTTGGCGACCAGGTCCATGGCGGCCTCAGGGTTCTCGACGTCGACAAACTTGATACCTGGATAGTCCCGGGCTATCTGTGCACCGAGGCTGTTGCCACCAATGAACGCCAGGCGTTTGCCGGGCATGTCTTCCAGGGTGAGCAGCCGTTCATCACTGGCACGCGCCACCAACACATAGGGACTGGACAGGTAGGGTCGGGTAAAGCGGACCTTCTCGGCACGCTCGACGCTAGGCGTGATAACCGCAAGCATATCCACTTGACCGCTGCTGACCTCGTCAATTTGCCGAGGAAGAGAATTGCCGTGGACCATCTCGAACTTCAAGCCCGTGCGCAGGCTGATCCGCGACAACACCTCCTCGCTCAGCCCCGCGAATTGCTCGTGCTCATCTAAAAATGACAGCGGCATGAACCTGTCGAGCACAGCGACTTTCACCCGTGGGTGCTTCTCCAGCCAACTCTGCTCGCTGTCGCTCAGGCGCAGTCGGTCGGCCTCAAGGAAACCGCTGTCGCCAGCACTCCAACGGCGCAGGATGTTCATTTGCTCGCTGGGCGGAATGACGGCCAGCGCTGCATTGATGATATTCAGCAGTCGAATGTTGTCCCTGGAGAAAGCGAACCCGAACGGGTTGACCTCCAGCCCGGAAAAATCGGCCATGCGCACATTATTGAGGTGATGCTTGTTGATCAGATAACGGGTACTGATAACGTCGCCCAGGTAAACATCTGCCTGGCCGAACGCCACGGAGCCGATGGCTTGGAGGGTCGAGCCATACAACAGCAGTTGCGCGTCGGGGTAATAGGCTTGGACAGCGCCTGGTTGCATGTAGTGGTAGAGCATCGCCACGCGTTTGCCTGCCAGGTCGGCGCTCAGTAAATGGCTGTCACCGGCGCGGGTAACCAGTACAGGTTGATCATTGGCGTAGGAACGGGACAGTATCAGGTCCTTGTCGGCAGCTTCGTAACCATTGGCCGAGCCTACTAAATCCACCTCGCCCCGCTTGAGCGCCTCGATCACCTCATCGCGAGTGTCATAGCGTCGAACTTCAATGGGCACGCTTAAGATAAGGCTGATCAACCAAGCGTAGTCAGCGGTGATACCTTCAAAATCGTTGTTGTTGCTCAGGTCAAAAGGCGCGTAGTCCGGCGCCGACACGCCCATTACCAGTACGCGTCGCTCGCGCAACCAGCGCCAGTCGCGCTCATCAAGCTCAAGGCCAGGGTTTTCAAGGGAGGAGTGGCCGAGGAGCCGTAGGGTGTGTGGCTCATCCAGGGCCATCGCTGTATAGGGCAACAGCCCGACCAACAGGATGGCCGTGAATCTCAACAACCGGGAGGTGGTCATTTCAGATCAGATGATTGCGCTGTGCGAACTTGGACAGGTGCACCACCGAGGACATGCGCAACTTCTCCTTGAGTCGCGTCTTGTAGGTGCTGATGGTTTTGTGACTCAACAACATATCCTCGGCGATTTCCTTATTACCCAGGCCCAGGGCCAGTTTTTGCAACACTGTCAACTCGCGGTCCGACAGCGCGTCGACCAACTCTTGCTCAGTGGTCTGCAAATCGTCACGGCGCACTGAACTGGTGGCCACGCTGGGAAAGCAGCTGTAGCCGGACCGGATCGCCCTGATCGCCTTTTGCAACTCGTCCAGTTCACCCGTCTTGGCCACAAACCCCATGGCTCCGGCGCGCATGCAGCGGGTGGAGAAGAACACCGCGAGGTAAGAGGTGAGCACCAGAATCTTGCAAGGCAGTTCCAGCGCCTTGATCCGACTGATCACCTCCAGCCCGCCAAGCTTGGGCATGGCCAGGTCAAGGATGATCAGATCCGGGCGCTGCTCACGCGCACACTGCATGGCGTCGGCGCCGTTGCCCGCCTCATAGATTTCATCAAAACCTTCCTGCTTCAGCAGGTATTTCACGGTGGCGCGGATAAAAGGGTGATCGTCCACAATTAAAGCTTTGCTCATAAGACTCCCCGAGGGATCAGTACGCTTACATATCACACGGGACCTATCTACCTGTGAAAAGTAACAGTTCCGACAAACGGTGCTGATTACTCCGCACGACACTTCAGGCAGTACAGACCCCTCCTTTTGATAAAGCACGGTCAAAACGTTGAGCTGCGCCCTAGTTCCTGAGGCGCAAGGGCGCAACCTTAACAACGGCGCGGCTTATCAAATGAAGGGATAATCTCGATTGCTTGTAGGACTTTTCCTCACAACAGCATAGTCAGCTTTGCACGAGACAACATCTGACACCCGGGGACTACTCAGTGGTACTCGGGCTCCAGAACGCCTGCACCACCAGGGTCGACATCGAAATTCGCGCCACCAGCGCATCCAGTTCGTCACCGTCCACCGATGTCACGGCCAGGGTGGCTTCGATCTCCACCTCTTCCGTACCGAAGGGGCGCACGTCCACATCGCTGGCCGGGTAGTTGCAGCGAGCCAGCTCCGCTTCGAGCAAGGCCAGTACGGCTTTCTGCTGGGTACGCCGGGCGATCACATACAGAATATTGGTGACTTCTGCCGACACCACGTCCAACGGCTGGCGGTTGATGTTGTTGACGATCGGTCGCAGCAAGGTGTTGGCTGCCAGCACAAACAGCGTGCCCAGCAACGCTTCGAGGACCAGGTCAGCCCCCGCACAGGCGCCCACCGCCGCCGATGCCCAGAGCGTGGCCGCCGTGTTGAGCCCACGCACGTTGCCCTCTTCACGCATGATCACGCCGGCACCGAGAAAGCCGATGCCCGAGACCACATAGGCCACCACCCGCACCGCGCCTTCCGCGCCGCCGAGCCGGCTGGCCATATCGACAAAAATCGCCGCGCCCACCGCCACCAGCACGTTGGTGCGCAGGCCCGCCGTGCGTTGACGGTACTGGCGTTCGAAACCGATCAAACCACCGAGAATAAAGGCCGCGGTGAGGCTGACCAGGGTGTCGACCAGGGATTCGAGGTTGATGTTGTTGATTGCTTGCATAGGAAATCTTCCCTGTTCATTGCCAGCCAAACTTACGGATGTAGTAGCCCTTTACCGCCTGGGTCAGTGCCATGTACGCCAGCAGGATCACCGGCAGGAACACGAAGTACAGCGACGGCAGCGCCTGCAACTTGAAATAATGCGCCAGCGGCCCCATCGGCAGGAAAACCCCCACGGCCATGATCACGCCGGTCATCACCATCAACGGCATCGCCGCACGGCTTTGCAGGAACGGGATTTTCGGGGTGCGGATCATGTGCACGATCAGCGTCTGGGTCAGCAGCCCGACCACGAACCAGCCGGACTGGAACAGGGTCTGGTGGTCGGGCGTGTTGGCATCGAAGACATACCACATGAGTGCGAACGTGGTGATGTCAAAGATCGAACTGATCGGCCCGAAAAACAGCATGAAACGGCCGACATCTCCCGGCTGCCAGCGCTGGGGTTTGCTCAGCATCTCGTCGTCGACGTTATCGAACGGAATCGCAATCTGCGAAATGTCATACAGCAGGTTCTGCACCAGCAAATGCATCGGCAGCATCGGTAGAAACGGAATGAACGCACTGGCCACCAGCACCGAGAACACGTTGCCGAAGTTGGAACTGGCGGTCATCTTGATGTACTTGAGCATGTTGGCGAAGGTGCGCCGGCCTTCCAGCACGCCCTCCTCCAGGATCATCAGGCTCTTTTCCAGCAGGATGATGTCGGCGGCTTCCTTGGCGATATCCACCGCGCTGTCCACCGAGATGCCGATATCAGCCGTACGCAGTGCTGGCGCATCGTTGATGCCGTCGCCCATGAAACCGACCACATGCCCATTGGCCTTGAGCAGGCGCACGATGCGTTCCTTGTGGCTGGGCGTCAGCTTGGCGAACACATTGGTGGTTTCCACGGCCTTCGCCAGTTCGGCGTCGGTCATGGCTTCGATGTCGTTGCCCATCAGCAAGCCCTGTTGCTCCAGGCCCACTTCGCGGCAGATCTTGGCAGTGACCAGTTCGTTGTCACCGGTCAGCACTTTCACTGCCACGCCATGGGCTTTGAGGGCCTTGAGCGCAGGAGCAGTACTTTCCTTGGGTGGGTCGAGAAACGCGACGTAACCGATCAGCGTGAGGTTGTTCTCATCCGCCAGGCTGTAGGTGTCACGCCCAGACGCCATTGGTTGCGCGGCCACGGCGACCACGCGCAGGCCTTCTTCATTGAACGCGGCGGTCACCTGGCGGATGCGCGCCAGCAGGTCTTCAGTCAGCGCTTCGTTGACGTCGCCGTGTCGCACGTTGTTGCACACCGACAGAATCTCTTCCACGGCGCCCTTGCAGATCAGCAGATGCGGCTGGTCGTGCTCGGCGACGACGACGGACATGCGGCGGCGGTTGAAGTCGAACGGGATTTCATCGACCTTCTGGAACGCCGTGCCAACTTTCAGCTCGCGGTGCACTTCCACATGTTCCAACACCGCCACATCCAGCAGGTTTTTCAGGCCGGTCTGGTAGTAGCTGTTGAGGTAGGCCATTTCCAGTACGTCATCGGATTCGGCGCCCCACACGTCCACATGGCGCGCCAGGAAGATTTTGTCCTGGGTCAGGGTGCCGGTCTTGTCGGTGCACAGCACGTCCATGGCACCAAAGTTCTGAATCGCGTCCAAACGCTTGACGATGACTTTTTTGCGCGACAGAAAAACCGCACCCTTGGCCAGGGTCGAGGTGACGATCATCGGCAGCATTTCCGGGGTCAGGCCCACGGCAATCGACAGCGCGAACAACAGTGCTTCGGTCCAGTCGCCCTTGGTGAAACCGTTGATGAACAGCACCAACGGCGCCATCACGAACATAAAGCGGATCAGCAACCAGCTGACCTTGTTGACGCCATGCTGGAACGAGGTGGTCGCACGGTCGGTCGCGGTCACACGCTGGGCCAAGGCACCGAAATAGGTGCTGTTGCCGGTGGTCAGGATCACCGCCGTCGCCGCGCCGGACACAACGTTGGTGCCCATGAACAGGATGTTCTCCAGGTCCAGCGGGTTGCGGGTCTTGGCGTCCTGCTGCTGGGCGAACTTCTCCACCGGCATCGATTCACCGGTCATTGCCGCCTGGCTGACGAACAGGTCCTTGGCGCTGCGCACGCGGCAATCGGCGGGGATCATGTCCCCAGCGGACAGCACGATCAGGTCGCCCGGCACCAACTGCTTGATCGGCAGTTCAATGCGCTTGGCTTCATCGCGGCGCAGCACCGTAGCGGTGTTGCTCACCATGGCTTTCAGCGCATCGGCGGCCCTGTTGGACTTGGCCTCCTGCCAGAAACGCAGCAACGTCGACAGCACCACCATGGAGAAAATCACCGTGGCGGCCTTCATGTCTTCGGTCAGCCAAGAGATCACCGCCAGCAAGGTCAGCAGCAGGTTGAACGGGTTTTTGTAGCAGTGCCACAGGTGCACCCACCATGGCAGCGGCTGTTCATGCTCGACTTCGTTGAGGCCGTATTGCACGCGCAGGGCATCAGCTTCCTGAGTCGTCAAACCCTCGGAATGGCTACCCAGGGTGCCGAGCAACTGCACCGCACTGCTGTTGGCCGAGACCACCAGGGTTTGCGCCAAGGTCGGCGGCACTTCGCGGCTGACGCTGGCGTCGGTCACGGTTTCGAGCATCGCCAGGCGACGGAAATGCCGGGCGATGTGCCGGGTCCGCAGGAAGCCGGCAAAGAACTCTTTCAACAGAGTCAGGTTCATGGTGTTACTCCTGCGCGAGGAAAAAACCGTCGTGCAGGTACCGCCGTCTGCACCGCGCCCGTTTTATAGGCACAGCCAGCTTGGCCCGCCTGTCGTAAAAGACAGGCGCGTCCGTAGCATCCCGAGGGTGAACCGGGTGCTGGTCAGCGTCGATGAGAGGGATTCGAGCAGGTGCCAGGACTGGCCGCTGCCGGGATGCCGCTTCTCGCTATTAGTGGCGAGACAACGGCATCGGAAAAATGCGCGTTACCTTGCCAAGCCTGTGCCGGTTACCGAAACCGGCCGACTACTGTCACTCGAACAAGTACCCACTGAGGGTCTCCGCTATTGATGAAAACGCGCGAAGCTTACGCCCCGATGATGAGAGAGTAAACTGTAGGAAAGTTTCCGCATGGGGAATAAGAAGATTCTTCAGGATGGGTTCAGGAAGGTACATCCACTTGATCTCGCGGCACCAACGCCAGGTAATCACCCACCTGCCCACCTGTCAGGGCCTTGACCTGAATCGAGACCCTGTTCACTTGACGCCCCATGGTGATCCCCTCGCGCGTGCGCACCGACACATAACCCTGCTTAGGCCAGAAGCGTTCGGCCTTGGTATTGCCGATGACCACCGTCAGCCTCAGCCATTGTGCGCCGTTGCCCGCAGCCCAAGCCTCAAGATCCGCGTGTAACTGCCGCGCCAGCCCGGTGCCATGCAAACGTGCATCCACCAGCAACAGCCCGATATGCCAAACACCCACAGCCAGCAAGTCCGCCGCAATGTTCACCACCGCCACCAGCTGGTTTTCCAGATCGCGGTAACCCAGCCAATACATCCGACTGCACGCCCACCCTGCGGGCAACTGCCCCTGCAATTCCTCATGCGCTTCGGTCGCTGTGGCCGGTTCGCCGTTGACCGCGATGAAGTAACCCGGCGCCCGCTCAAAAAACCGCTGCAACTCGACCTCATCGCGATCACCCAGTTCAACGACCTGAATGCCCACGACGGAACACGCCGGCAACCCGTGTGAATCAACTTCCATGTCCATCGTCCTCAATCGTCCCGCGTCAGCACTTCCAGCAACTCAATCTCAAAACGCAGGTTGCTGTTGGGCTTGATATGCGCGCCCATCGACCGCTCGCCATAGGCCAGATGCGCCGGCACAAACAGGGTGCGCACGCCGCCTACCTGCATGCCCATCAAGCCCTGGTCCCAGCCCTTGATCACACGCCCGGTGCCGATCACACACTGGAACGGTTTGCCGCGCTCCCAGGACGAATCGAACACCGTGCCGTCTTCCAGGGTACCGGTGTATTGGGTGGTGATCAGCGCGCCTTTGACCACGGCTTTGCCGGTGCCGGGGCGGATGTCGGTGATTTGGAGTTCTTCGGGGTTCATAGGGCGCTCGTTGACGGTACAAAGGGTGGGGTTTTCCCAGAATTGGGTAGGTTTGGCAAGTGTAGGAAGAGTCGCTGCGATGACATTTCCCTTTAACTCGCAGGACGTTTCCGAGAGAATCCCAACCGCTTGCGCCGCTCAAATCACGTGGCTAGTCTTCGTCGGTCACTGCCAATTCAGTGACCGGGTTTAGTAGCCCACGATGTGATTAGGCGCCAAGCGCCCCCTTCTGCAAGGCGCTTTTTTTCGGCCCTGCGTTATGGTGGCCGTGCGCAGGGCACCTTCGGGTGCGCCGGGTCCTAATCACCGGTCTACTAACCTGCGTACGGCCGCCACCCCGTTTAGTAGCGAAGGTAACGGCTCTCTAACGTTGATTAGGAGTTGAACCCATGGACAAACCTGTCCCCGCGCCACCCGCTTCAGAACTGCAATTCTTCACCACCACCCCCGACCTCAGCTTCGAAGACGCCCTGGCTCACGCCAGCAGCGTGCTGCGTTGTGCAGCCGTTGCGGCGCAAACGGCCGGGGATCAACTGGAAGGGACTTCACGCACTCTGGTGCTGTCGGTCATGCACCTGGTGGACATGGCCAGTGTGATGGTGGATCGGTCGCTGGAGTGTATGCAGCCGAGCTAACACAATGCCGCTCAGAGTGAGGGAGCATGCTCCCCACTTTAATCGCTTGCACTGCCCCTACAAAAAAATACGAATTTACTGTGCCAAAATCCAACGTTAGGGAAACTCTGAAAAAGA
>NZ_JACAQP010000090.1:0-397 GCF_013387025.1 Pseudomonas reactans
ACGAATCCCGGGGCCATGTACCTTTTGCAATGACATGCTCTATGTGAGTCCCTATTAGTGTGCCGGTAAACCACACACGCTCCACTAACGACTCACACTATGCCACGCAGAATCCTCTCGGATTTCATCTTCTATTGAGAGTGCTTCTCTCGGAATCAATTGCTTGACTCTGAGTATCGACTCACTCAACCAGATGTTCTGAAGGTATGTATCTGTCCATGTTGCTTTCTTTTGATGATTCAGTTACTCCCACTGGTTTTTAGACCAGGTGTAAAATCAATCAAATTTTCACATAGACTGTGTCTCGCTCTAAGGTTCTCTTAATTGGCAGCAACCGGGCACACCAATGCTTCCAAGTAGCTGGATTATAAATCCGTACCAACTAAAGTGTTTTACT
>NZ_JACAQP010000091.1:0-483 GCF_013387025.1 Pseudomonas reactans
CCCTTTTACCGTCAAAACAACCGTGAGTATTCCCATTGATACTCACAGAGTAAGCAACCATGGAAACACATGTCATGATCCAGTCAATCATACGATCGGGGAAACCAAACCCAAACAAGATGGTCCGCAGAAACGTCCAGTCAACCGTGTCGTAGGCTTTTTGAATATCAACCTTAAAAGCACACCTAGGAGGACCACGATGACGATGATAATCACGCATGAGCTCGTGAACAAGAAGGACGTTGTCGGTGATCAAACGACCAGGGATGAAAGCAGACTGGTTTTCATCAACCAGAGAAGAAAGATGGTTTTTGATACGATCCGCAATAAGCTTGCTGATACATTTGTAAACAACGTTACAACAAGCTATAGGGCGGAAATCAGTGACTTTGGAAGGGGAATCAACTTTAGGGATGAGCGCAAGGATGGTGCTGTTGAAAGACTTAAGAAGTTTGCCAGAATAGAAGAATTCCTTAACAGCCA
>NZ_JACAQP010000092.1:0-809 GCF_013387025.1 Pseudomonas reactans
AATTCTTTGCCAACCAATTCATAAGCACAATTGCTTCAAATTCACTGGTAGTCATCAGCTTCAGATTTATAGGGAAAATGGTCCCGTAAATCCTAGGCAGACTACTTTCCAGGTGTTCAATATCTAGAACATATTTGCTATCTACTATAGCCGCTACCAAAATTTCATCCAAAATCATTGATGAAATATTCCAACAAGACATCAAGTCATCGATCCCAAGCATAGCTTCATGGATCAAATATAACATACACGAGTTATATTCAGAACAATTATATCGGAGATCATATCAGTCTCCTCACGAGCTTCTTCCACAATCTGCTGGAATGCTCAAGGTACCACTGGTCCTTTTTAACCATTCATTTCTTCTTTCTTTCCTGGGTTCATCACCCGTTACTCCACATTTAGCATGTGAGTATTTCATAAGGAAGTGATCTATAGTTCCACGCTGGAACCACTTCCGTCCCATACAACAAACTCGAGCAATATGCTCCCATTTTCTGCAATTTCAGCATGTCAACGATAGAGTCTCAACTCTAAAATGTTTTGAGTGCTTTTCCAGCACTTCTTACACCACATCATCTTTTCGTTCTGGTCCCTTCCCTTTAAGGTTAGACCTAATTCGTGTTAACTTCTTCTGAGAAGTCCACTAACATTTCTGCTTTTCTTGTAGTCTCAACTACTATTCTTTCACCTTGAATATCAACCAAGGTGAGCAACCGATTTCTTTATCTGACCACATCAGCTAACATTGCTCGTCATGTGGATCTTTCCGCTACTTGTCTCGTTGCCCCTCGTTCAATGGAGTCTTT
>NZ_JACAQP010000093.1:0-422 GCF_013387025.1 Pseudomonas reactans
GTCTAGTTGCATTCGATTCAATAAGTAGGTAAAATTAGGACCTAAAAACGACTCTGTTGTATTTCATTGATTCCTACGGATAAATATGTTGACAGTTGGTGATGCAAGGAGAATGCTCCCCTTTTGTCCAGAAACGCTCCTACAGACAATAAGAATGCTCCTGGTTATTATATAGTGTCTGCATGCTTTATATGTTTTACTATCTTACATGTCTCAACTCCAATTTTTCATTTAGACATGAAATAGCTTGGAAAGTTTATGATATACTAGTTTTAAGAGCTTCGTGAACTGTTTATATGGATTATGCTATTACGTGTTTCATCTCAAAAGTGTGTTAGATGGATATCCTTCATATCCGTGTAAGTTGTCCCAAAATAATCCAAAACCTGCTTATATGCATTTAAAGGTGACAAAAGACATAA
>NZ_JACAQP010000095.1:0-1007 GCF_013387025.1 Pseudomonas reactans
ACAGAGAAAGGAGAGAGTTGACCGTCTCTAGATCTCCAAAGGAGTTTATCAGGGACGGACGTGGAAATAGTAGGAGGGTTATGAGAAAGAAGAGCACCATGGGAATCTCTCCAACAATGAGGCCGAACCCAAGATCCGTTAAGAACCAGGTCAGCAACCTTAGTATCAGGAGTGAAACCCGCATCATGGATGTCACGGACAGACAAGAATTTAGAAAGAGGGCCCGCAGGGTGCCAGTTATCGAACCAAGCAGAAGTAGAGCATCCATCACCTATCTGGGAAACTATATACTCCCTTATCTTATCCCGCATATCCAGGATGTTACGCCAGGCAAATCCAGAACCGTATTTTTTGGGGGCATCCCAAAAGTTACGGCCACATAAACGGTATGAGTGGATCCACTTAACCCATAGGGACTCTTTCTTGGAAAGGAGTCTCCAAACATGGGAAGCCATAAGGGCAACATTCCAGATAGCAAGGTTACGTATGCCAAGACCACCATGTTCCTTAGGAAGGCATACAGTTTTCCAGGAGACTTTAGCTTTACCACGCTTCAACTCACCATGGCACCAGAGGAAACCTCTCATGAGCTTCTCAATATCATTAGAGATAGATTTAGGAAGAATAAAAACAGAAGCCCAATAGATTTGAGTAGAAGAAAGGACAGAGAGGATGAGCTGGAGACGACCAGCAAAGGAAAGAGACTTGTTTTTCCAGTCATTAATCCTGCATTTGACTTTATCAACAAGGCCTTTACAGTCTTTGTGGGCAAGACGAGTGGTGATGAGAGGAACCCCAAGGTATCGGACAGGGAAAGAGCCCTCAGGAAACTTAACAATAAGATCAATGGCAGCCCTGGTCCTCTCACCAACATTACAGTAGAAAGCTTCACTCTTCGCAATATTTGGATGGAGGCCAGAAACCCCAGAGAATTCCTCAAGAGAATCACAGATGATTCTAACCGAAGAGCTATCACCATGACAGAAGAGAAGAAGATCGTCGGCAAA
>NZ_JACAQP010000012.1:0-73281 GCF_013387025.1 Pseudomonas reactans
CTTTTTCAGAGTTTCCCTAAGGCTCGATGGGAATGCATGGAAAGCTACCACGGCCAGGACCGCAATGGCTCTAAGGCCATCAATGTCTGCCCTGTACTTGGGATGCGTTAGATGGTGTTCCGTTTTTGACTTATCCATGTAAAACGTGCGTGCCCCGGAGAAAGTTGTGCTTATCGCTGCCAAAAAGCTTTGTGGTGTTTCGTTCCACAACGGCAGGCCGGGATTGTATCTGAACCGGATACAGAATGAGGCCGTTTGTTGGTTGGGCTTGAGCCTGAAGAAGGCGTGACGCGTTGTGATAGATGGGCAACGCTCCGCCTGTCGAAATTCCCTACGGAAAAATTGACCGCAAGCGCCCTACAAAGTTAACTGTACATTCGTACAGTATTTGTAAAAGGCCCCATCATGAGCTTTACCATCCTAGGTCCCATCGCTGAGGTCGGCGCTGAGCTGCCGTTGTGCTCGTTCCGGGTCCCGGCCGGTTTTCCTTCGCCGGCAGCGGACCACATCGAGCAGCACATCTCATTGGATGAGGTCCTGAATATCCGTGCGCCCCACGTGTACCTGGTAGCAATCACCGGTGAGAGCATGCAAGGCGTCGGAATCTTCGATGGTGACCTGGCCGTGGTGGATCGTGCCATTGAGCCGATCCATGGGCATGTGGTCGTGGCGCTGCTGAACAACGAGCCTGTGTGCAAGCGCCTATGCAAGCGCGGCCGGGAAGTAGTCCTGCTTTCCGAAAACCCCAAGTTCCCGGCACGCTACGTTCTCGAAGGCGACGAACTGTCGATCTGGGGCGTGATCACCAGCACAGTGCGCAGCCATGTCTAAGCAGCCAACCTTCGCACTGATCGACTGCAACAGCTTCTATGCTAGTTGCGAGCGGGTATTCCGGCCCGACCTGGCGAAGGTGCCCATCGTGGTGCTGAGCAATAACGACGGCTGTGTCATCGCACGGAGCTACGACGCCAAACCCTTCATCAAAATGGGCGAGCCGTATTTCCAGATCAAGCACAAGCTTAAGCAGCACGGCATTGTGCCGTTCTCCTCCAACTATGCGTTGTACGGCGACATGAGCGAGCGCGTGATGAGCCTGATCGAGGCGATGGTGCCGGCGGTTGAGGTGTACAGCATCGACGAGGCGTTCGCCGACCTGACTGGTATCAGTGGGTTGGATGCCTTAGGCCAGCAGATCCGTGCCCAGGTGCTTCGCTGCACTGGTATCCCTGTTGGCGTTGGTATCGCTCACACAAAGACCCTGGCGAAGCTGGCAAACCACACCGCGAAACGCCTGCAGTCCCAAACCGGAGGGGTGGTCAACATCACCGATCCGGTTAAGCGTGACTGGGTGCTGCGCAATACGGACGTGGCGGAGGTCTGGGGCGTCGGTCGCAAGATGAAACTCCATCTTGATGCCATGGGTATTAAGTCGGCTATGGACCTGGCTAAGGCCGATCCGTGGACGCTCCGTAAGAAGTTCAGCGTTGTGATCGAGAAGACGGCCAGGGAGTTGGGCGGCACGCCTTGCTTGGAGCTGGATGAGCCGGATCCGCCAAAGCAGGAGATCTGCTGCAGCCGTATGTTCGGCATGAGGTTGACGGAGTTGGCGCCCATCAAGGAGGCGGTGGCCACCTACATGATGCGTGCCTCTGAGAAGCTTCGAGCCCAGGGCTCATTGTGCAAGAAGGTCCGCGTTTGCATCCGCACCGGGATGTTCAATCCGGAGGAGGCGAAGTATGCCAACGGTCTGTTGATTGACATGCCTTACCCCACCGACGATGTGCGGTTGCTGACTAAGGCCGCTGTCGGCGCTCTCGACCGGGTTTTCCGACCAGGCTTCAAGTACAGCAAGGCGGAGGTGCTATTGATGAATCTCTGTCAGCCAGGGGAGTACACCTACGATCTGTTTGCCACCTCCCAACCTGCTGATGCCACAAGGTTGATGGCGGTGTTGGATGAGATTAACGTTCGATGGGGCAGGGGCACGCTCCGAAGTGCTAGCGTGCCCGTCAACCCAAACTGGGAGATGCGGCGGGGGATGATGAGTCAGGGTTTCACCACGCGGCTGGATCAATTGTGGACAATCAGTTGTAAGTAATCTGGAAGTTGTTTTCGTCCATGGGCAGTCGAAAGGCGAAATTGTTGCTAGTCTCGAAGTGATGGCACGCAGCCGCCACCATCGGGTTAAGGCTACAAACAATGAAAGGGTTTCTACATGGCTAGTAGTTTTTATTGGAACGGTCCGAACAGCTGGCTGATATGTCGTAGCGCCTGTGTAGCGCTTGAGGCCGCTAGTAAATGCACTCCGTACCCACGTTGCCAATTTTTCCCCGTCGGTAATGTGGCGAGGTGCTAAAGCTACCACAGAGAGAGATTGTATAAGCAATACGCGAATGTGGTTGTGTGCCATTGTTCCTGATAAGCGAGGTTCTTAATGAGTTCTCCAACAGGTGTAAGTCGACGGCCTCAGCAGTGTGTTGAGCGTCTTCAAGTCGATGACTTCGAAGGTGCATTGGTTCAATTATTTCCTGCGATTGACAAGACTGCAAAAAAGCGACGATCTAAAGATGGAGTAGGTAGTAGAATAAAAAGTTTCTTGAAAGATGAGGAGGTTCTTATTTCTGCTGTTGGAACAGGAAATATTTTCAAAGGTTGTAATTTTGGCGGTACTACTTTTGAGAATGCTCTGTACAAATTCGGTAGGACTCCTATCGCACATGAGGGGGAGTTGGATCCTCTCTTGTCTTTCAATATCGGCACGTGTTTACAAATCGGTGAGGATAATTGGAATCTCCCTTCAAGCTATATCACTGGAATGGCGTTAGCTGTAATAATCGCTCCCGAAAATATCGGTGAAAAAACCTCAGAGGGACTCGGCATAAGGGTATTCAATAAAGCCTTCGTACTTAATGAGATCTGGGGGAAACCTGAAGCCGTACGTGTCCATTTGTGTGAGCTGTTCCGTGATCCAAAGCTTTTTGCATAGGTGGGCTGTCAGCTTTAGGCTGCAAAAAAGGACCGTGACCTCAGTTGTCTATCCAAATAATTGGTTAGCAATTATGTGAGGCTAGGTATTCAGCTACATCGATGATGCAGAGGTTATGATATGCGAAGTTTCATAGCACTTTATTTATTGATTGGTTTTACATTGTTGGAGCAGGCTCTCGCAACGCCTTACACAATGCTTTGTGCAGAGGAAAGCTGCACAAGGGGAGGCACTTATATTCCTAAACCTAAGCCTCCGGTTGGAGGTGGTAAATCTTCAGGTGGATGGGAGGAAGGCGGTTCAGCAGACGAAAAAAAACCTAATCCAGCGCCAAGCGCAGCTAGTACAACTAAAGATATTCTTGCGATAGATGATTTAACTAAGGAGTTTAAGGGGGAGGCCTTGCTGGTTGTGGCTTTGGTAAAAGGCTTTGGTTTAACAGTCGGAGCTACACTTGTTACCATGTATTATGGTGGAAAGCCTGCGGTAATAGGTTCGCATAGTTTGGAGGTTGGTGGGTTAACCCGTGCGGAGATAAAGCGAATTCAAGAGCAAATAGATTTAGATATGAAGCACGATAAGGAGATATTTGAAGAGAGTCAAAGGGGAAGAGCAAATCCCCAGGGGTGGCGTGCACCTACATCTTTGACTCGGGATTTGAATGCTAATGAAAAAAACCTGGTTGCTGTCGCGAAGTTAAAATCAGTTGAGGCAGGGAATCTGGCTGAAATTTTGATCCGGAGAGGCAGCGTAAGTTCGGATTACCCTCTGTCAAAAGAAACTATTGATGAGGTTGCAAAATTACATCTAGATAAATTGGCACCAATGGCGAATGTCTGTCTGGTTAAGGATGAGGATCCATGTGCTTTACCCCCTGGCCCAGTAGGAGCCGCTTGTAGCTGCCCATCACAGAAGCTCCCTATTGGCTATGTGTTTAGAGGTTATTCGGCCAGGCGCGAAATAGGGAGTATTTGTCAGGCAGTATTTAGTCAGTGTCAGTTAGCAGGACAATGGTTGACAAAAACAATGTGCACTTGCCCTGGGCCGTACGGACTTGATGTCGGTAAAGTTATTCCAGATCCTGTGAAGCTATTTTGAATAAAGAATGGGCCTGCGTTGGTATCCATGGTTTGTAGAACCCCTGATACTCCTACTGAATGCTGGGCAGACACCACCCCGCATAGAGATGAGTTCTAGCGAGCGGCGCACGGCTGAAGGACGCCAAACTACGGTTGCTAAATCTTTGCTACAGGAAGGACAAAAGAATGACGATCAGCAAGCAGGGCAGTGGGCGCGCCGACTAATGCATCCAATCCATCATCGGGGCGACGGAGAAGCGGCGGGAGAGGGGAGCGGTTTGTAGGGACATTGGAGATCTGAGTCAACGAGGTGAATGGCACGCAGTTTATCAGGGATGCATCTTGGCTGTCCGAGAGCTCTGTTTCATGTATTCACCACTTCGAACGGGGACGCTGCCGTGTATGGAATACGCCGAGGATTTGCAGACGATCACCGCGTATCCGATACGGAATCAGATATGACCAATTGGGTACTGCCCATTCTCGGGTGTTTTTGACCCGGCCTTCACGACCCATGGAGGGAAATTGAGCCAGTTTGTCGACGCCGGCGAAAATGGCATCGGAGAAGTCGTCAGCGGCCGTTGGATTTTCGAGAGCGATATAGTTCGCTTCGTCTTCCAGATTTTTGAGCGCTTTTTCAAGCCACTCAACCCGCATTCCGACTCCAGCGCCTAGCGCGCATGGCTGCCACTTGTTCGTCGGTGGCGAATTTGCCTTGGTCGGCTTCTTTCACTGCCAACTCGATCTGAGCGGTCAGGGTTTTTTCATGCTCGATGTAGTCGCGAAGAACGTCCATCGCCAGGTAGGTCGCAGTCTGGCCGTTGCTTTTGGCCAAGTCGGCAAGAGAGTTGGACAGGTCTTCCGGCAGGTTTAGGGAGATTCCAGTCATGGCGACCTCGATGGTGGATGGTTTTGGGCATCTTACACTGTGGATCGTTGGCTTGAATCAGCAGGTCGTCGCGAGGTGTATCCAGAGCTATTAACCTCAATTCAGAGCATCGTGGTTTTATCGATTTGGTCTGAGGGCATTCAGGAAAAACTTCCTACTCTTCTTTCGGCTTGCCCCTCAGACAACCCATCGCTAACCTCCGCAAGCCGCTGTAAACCCGGCGGCCGGAGGTGGAAGTCCGTATTGCTAAGGCGTTTTTAACTCCCAGAAATATTTGGAGCTTCGCCCATGCCTAACAAATCACACAATCCTTATATCGATCAAAACAGTGCGCCCGCCGAACACCCAACCGGCAACTTGTTCCTGGTCAGCCCCAACATCGACACCGAAACCCTCCTGGCCAACGCCGCCGAAAACCTCGCGTCCGCCAACCAAATGGCCGCCAATCTGGCCTTCGACCTCGATGACCCGCACCGCGCCATCGTCTTGGGCATCCAACAACTCATCGAGCTGAGCGCTCTACTCATCGACCGAGTCCAGGAGCACGTCGCACCTGCCGCCTGTAAGGCCACCCCCTGACACCCAACCCCGCCGCCTTGCCCCAAGGCGGCAACCTGAACCAGCCCTGTCACGCCGCAAAGTTTCATCATTCCCTGCGCCTTTGCGGTCTACGATCCTCTCCAAGAGAGGACACCCACGCCTCCCGTCCACAGGAAACCGAAAACATGATCTCGAACCTCGTCAAAGTCGTGATGATTGCTGGCACGTTGCTGTTGAGTGCCTGTTCGTCGGGTTCTTCCGGCGTGAGCAGCGACCCGTGTTTTTCAGGCGGATGCCAGGCGTTTGGTGACCATAGCCCCAGCAAAACCGCCAAGATGAATTTTGGCGGCAGTGGACTGGGCAGTAGTTATGGGGAGTACGGTTCGGGGTTGTTGCACGACGATTGATATCGCGCCGGGCAGCCCGGCGCAGTGATGATGTGTAGGAGCGAGCTTGCTCGCGAAAAACCTGAGGGCACAGTGTTAAATCAGGATGCCCGCATTATCGTTGGCGATTTTCGCGAGCAAGCTCGCTCCTACAGAAAAGCTAGTGGCCGCCCTTCATGCGCCGGGCGATCAGGTAGATGCCCAGGCCGACCAACGCGGTAGCGGCGCCGATGTAGCCGGTGCTGGTCCACCCATACCCCGCCGTAATCGCCATCCCACCCAACCACGGCCCCAGCGCATTTGCCAGGTTAAACGCCGCATGGTTGGAAGCCGCCGCTAAACTCGGCGCTTCATGGGCAATATCCATCAATCGGATTTGCAACGGCGCCGCCATGGCAATCATGGTGCCGACCAGGCCAATGCCCAGCAGCACGCTCCACAGTGAGCTGGCAGCGAAGGTGAAGAAGATCAGCACGGCCATTGACCACACCATAATCCAGCCCACCGCCCGAAATTGCAGGCGGTCAAACAGTTTACCGCCCGCAATGTTGCCGATGATTCCGCCGACACCGAACGCGGCCAGACCAAACGGAATCCACTGCGGCGACACTTTGGTCACTTCCAGCATGGTCGGCGCCAAATAGCTGAACACGCAGAACATCCCGGCAAAGCCAATGGCGCCGATGGACAGCGCCATCCACACCTGCGGTTTGGTGAACGCACGCAATTCCTTGCGCGGGTCGCTGCGCGGTTCGTCGTGGCGATCTGGTACGAACTGCCAGACCAGGGCAATGGTGCACAGGGCAATCACGCTGACCAGTGCAAACGCCGAGCGCCAGCCCAGGTGTTGGCCGAGGAAGGTGGCGATGGGGTTGCCGAGCAGCATGGCCAGGGTCAGGCCCATCATCACGCGGGCCACGGCGCCGGCGCGTTTGTCGTTGGGCACCATGCTCGAGGCGACCACGGCGGCGATGCCGAAGTAGGCGCCGTGGGGCAGGCCGCTGATAAAGCGGAAGGCCACCAGCGAGCCGAAGGTCGGGGTGAAGGCGGTGGCCAGGTTGCCCAGCGCATACAGGCCCATCAGTAACAGCAGCATATGTTTGCGCAGCAACTTGGCGCCGAGGATGGCCAGCAGTGGGGCACCGACCATTACGCCCAGGGCATAGGCGCTGATGGCATGGCCGACCTGAGGTTCGCTCAAGCCCAGGTTTTGGGCGATGTCGGGCATCAGCCCCATGATGGCAAATTCGCCAGTACCGATCGCGAAGGCGCCCACGGCCATGGCCGCTTCCATTTTGGCGGCGCTGCGCGCGGGCAGCACGTGCCCGGGTGTTTGCTGGATAGTCATGGGTAACTCTAGGTTTGGATGGAGAGCACGAAGGAGAGCCGCTGATGCTACGCAAGCAGCGACAAAGGTGTCTAGAACAGCCTTTTGCGTGAGAGTTCCTGGCCTGTGACCCCACGTCGCGCCTGCCCCGCTTGACATTGACGCATTAAAACCCGCGATTTAGAGCTGTCAATTGGCCAAACGGCGCATAAACGCTGTTTGCCGTGATATTCTGCGCGCCGTCTTGGTCTAGTCTCTTTCTGGTGCGTACATCCGTATACGTCCCAGCGATTGGCTGTCGCCCAGGTAGCTGAAGCCAATAATGATAAGAAGTCAGCGCAGAAGGGACATAAACAGTGAGGTCGATACGTCGGCCTTGTGTGCCCACCCTGCGGTTCTCTCGTGAATGTGCAAACCCCGCGATGCGTTGCCTGGCGCAGCGTGATGGAGGGTTGCCCATGATCAGGGGCGGCAGGGCGGATGGCGTTTTATCATAGGTGCTACTGATGTTTAAAAAAGTAAACACTGCCCTGCTGGGGCTGGCTTTGTCGCTGGGGATCAGCTCCGTTCATGCGGAAGAGGCAAAGAAAGTCGATGTGCTGCTGATTGGCGGCGGCATCATGAGTGCAACCCTGGGTGTCTGGCTCAATGAGCTGGAGCCGGGCTGGTCGATGGAGATGGTCGAGCGCCTTGATGGCGTGGCCGAAGAAAGCTCCAACGGCTGGAACAACGCCGGTACCGGTCACTCGGCCCTGGCCGAGCTGAACTACACCCCGGAAGACAAGAACGGCAACGTTGAGATCCCGAAAGCGGTCGAGATCAACGAAGCGTTCCAGATCTCCCGTCAGTTCTGGGCCTGGCAGGTCCAGCAGGGCGTGCTGAAAAACCCGCGTTCGTTCATCAACACCACGCCGCACATGAGCTTTGTGTGGGGCGATGACAACATCAAGTTCCTGAAAAAGCGCTACGAAGCCCTGAAGGCGAGCCCGCTGTTCGCTGGCATGCAGTACTCCGAAGACCCGGCGCAGATCGCCAAGTGGGTTCCGCTGATGATGGAAGGGCGTGACCCGAACCAGAAAATCGCGGCCACCTGGAGCCCGCTGGGTACCGACATGAACTTCGGCGAGATCACCCGCCAGTTCGTCGCTCACCTGCAGACCACGCCGAAGTTCGACCTGAAGCTGTCGAGCGAAGTGCAGGACATCACCAAGAACGCCGACGGTTCGTGGCGTGTGAGCTACAAAAACCTGAAAGACGGCACCAAGACCGAAACCGACGCCAAGTTCGTGTTCATCGGCGCGGGCGGTGGTGCACTGCACCTGCTGCAAAAGTCGGGCATTCCTGAAGCCAAGGAATACGCTGGCTTCCCGGTAGGCGGCTCGTTCCTGGTAACCGATAACCCAACCGTGGCCGAGCAGCACCTGGCCAAGGCCTACGGTAAAGCGTCGGTGGGCGCACCGCCGATGTCGGTTCCGCACTTGGACACCCGTGTGCTGGATGGCAAGCGCGTTATCCTGTTTGGCCCATTCGCGACCTTCTCGACCAAGTTCCTGAAAGAAGGCTCGTACCTGGACCTGCTGACCAGCACCACCACTCACAACATCTGGCCTATGACCAAAGTCGGTATTCGTGAATACCCACTGGTCGAGTACCTCGCTGGCCAACTGATGCTGTCGGATGACGACCGCTTCAAGGCGCTGCAAGAGTACTTCCCGAACGCCAAGCAATCCGACTGGCGCCTGTGGCAAGCCGGTCAGCGCGTGCAGATCATCAAGCGTGACGAAGAGCAGGGCGGCGTCCTGAAACTCGGCACCGAAGTGGTCAGCTCCGCCGACAACACCATTGCAGGCCTGCTGGGTGCATCGCCAGGCGCGTCCACCGCGGCTCCGATCATGCTGACCGTGCTGCAGAAAGTGTTCAAGGACAAGGTCGCGACCCCTGAGTGGCAGACCAAGCTGCACCAGATCGTACCGAGCTACGGCACCAAGCTGAACGACAGCCCTGAAGCAGTTGCGAAGGAATGGGCCTACACCGCCAATATCCTGCAACTGCCGACTCCGCCTGTGATTCCGCAAGCCACTGCTCCTCAGGCTACCGAGGCTGCCAAGCCTGCGGCTGAGCCGAGCAAGCCGGCCTCTGACCTGGCGCTGTAAGCAACACCCATTGAAAAGCCCGCTGAACCGGTGACGGTCAGCGGGCTTTTTTGTGGGCGCGAGTGCAGTTCAGCAAGCTGACAGACACCACCTGTTAAAAATAACCCAGGGCCAAGCAGGAGCGCGGCTGTCACAACGGGGGATTTTTGGCAGTGCAAGTGTTGGGCGCCAGCGCCCGAGGGTTTTGTATGTGGTTACGTTATGCGGCATTGACGGCCATGGTCGTCGCAGCATCCGGGTGTGTGCAAGAGCGTGTCGTGCATGAGCGCAGGCCGGTACAACGCGAGTATGTAGAAGTCATCGCGCCACAACCGCCGCCGGTGCAGGTGATTGAAGTCGAGCCACCGGTACGCTACGGCTATGTATGGTCACGTGGTTACTGGCGTTGGGAAGGCGGGCGTTATGTCGCGGTGCACGGCCATTGGGAGCCAGTACGCGAAGGATACCGCTATGTGCATCCGCATTGGGTGCAGCGCAATGACGGTTACCATTGGCAAGGCGGTGGCTGGGTTCGCTGAACCTTTGCTAAATCGGCTTCGTGGTGCCCAGGAGTCGAACCTCACGCAGCAGCGCGGCGCCGAGTTGATCGGTGCCCAGCTCCTTGTAGCCCACGGCTTTGATTTCGCCGTTCTCTTCGGCCTGGATAAGGATCACCGGGGTTTCCTTGCCGGTGGTTTCGTCGATGTGCAAGGCGTACTGCGGAATATCCAGCTTGATCGGCGTGCCCGCCGCCTGGCCTTTCACATTGATCAGGAACGCCGCGCAGCCCGCGTCGACGTCCATGCTGGTGGCGGAACGACCACTGACGAAGCAGGTTTTTGGCAGGTTGGGCCAGGTGATGGTGTCGGCGATGGCCATGCCGGAGGCCATCGCCAAGGTAGCGAGAAGGAGCATGCGCACGTTGGTCGTTCTCTTGATGGGGGTTGAGCGCGATTTTTACCAAAGCCTGAAGGACGTCGCAACGGCAAGCCTCAGACCAGACGTTGCATGCCTACCGTCTTGGCAGCGTTCAGATCAAAAGTGGCCGTGTATTCGCAGCCTGCAGCATGGCCACAGCGTTCGATCAGGCAATCCGCGAAATCGGCCTTGCTGGCGGTGAATCGTCGCAGTGCCTTCCAGATGATCTCGGCGTGTTCGATGGTCAATTCTCGGGTGCGTAGCAGCGTTTCGAGAACGGTCACCACATCACCCTTGGCAGACTGATAACAACTTTGTAGAACCCATACCAATTCCACCACGGACACCAGGCTGACAAAGCCCGGTGCAAAGGGGGTGAGCGATTCAATCAATTCAGATGCCTTAGGCGATTGGACGGGATCGTCCTGAGTGACATAACGCACCAGCACATTGGTATCCAGCCCGATCATCCAGCTTTCGCCCCTTGTGCCGCGATGGCACGGCTCATCTCATCCAGGGAGACGGCCTTGGCAGGTTTTCGGATCAGGCCTTTGAGGTCGTGTACGGTTTTGCTGGCGGCAATCATGGAAAATTTACCGTCTTCCATTTCGACAAATTCAACGCGATCGCCTGTCTCCAGGCCCAGGGCGGTTCTGACCTGGACGGGAATGGTGATTTGCCCTTTTGAAGTAAGCGTGGCGGTGGCCATAGTGAAGATCTCCATCGTGATGCTCCTTAACTTAGGGTAAGGAATTATGGAGGACAAGATCCGTTGGTCCATAGGTTGCTCTTCTGGTGTGAGTTGATCGGAACAGGTAAAAAGATAGCCTGAGTTATGCCGATGGCACGCCCGAAAACGCCCGCAAAGAGATACAACATATGACCGACCGCCACCTCATCATCCCTGCCGCCATGCAGCCCATCGTCGAGCGCGCCGGCTACGTGCCCGCCGTCAAAGTCGGCAAGACGTTGTACTGCGCCGGGCAGGTCGGGCGTACGGTCGAATTGGCGGTGATTGAAGACCCAGAGGCGCAATTCATTGCAGCCTGGGAGAACCTGAGGCAGGTCCTGGAGGAGGGTGGCTGCACCTTCGACGACGTGGTGGACATGACCACCTACCACGTCAACATGAGCCAGCATATGGCGGTTTTCCGTGATGTGAAAAACCGCCTGTTCCCACGCGGGCAGTGCGCCTGGACCACCCTCGGGGTGTCCGAACTGGCGCACCCCGGCTTGCTGGTGGAGATCAAATGCGTGGCGGTGCAGCGCTAGTTCACTGAACCACGCGATAGCACGGCACGTACGCCGCACCGCCCGGCAACTTCATTCGGTGCTGGGCGACAAACGCCTGCAGCAGCTCATCCAGTGGCTTCATGATCGCCGGGTCGCCGTGAATCTCGTACGGACCGTTCTGCTCGATCAGGCGGATGCCCTTGTCCTTGACGTTGCCGGCCACAATGCCGGAGAACGCGCGGCGCAGGTTTGCGGCCAGTTCGTGGGGCGGCAGCGCGTGGCTCAGTTGCAGGCTGGCCATGTTCTCGTGAGTAGGGTCGAACGGGCGCTGGAAGCCCTCATCGATCTTCAGCAGCCAGTTGAAGTGGAAGGCGTCGTTGCGCTCGCGACGGAACTGTTTCACCGCTTTGAGCCCTACGGTCATCTGACGCGCCACTTCGGCCGGGTCGTCGATGATGATTTGATAGTGCGCCTGCGCCGCTTCGCCCAGGGTGGCGCCGACGAATGCGTGCAGTTGTTGCAGGTACGGCGCAGCGTGTTTCGGCCCGGTGAGGATGACCGGGAACGGCAGGTCGCGGTTGTCCGGGTGCATCAGGATGCCCAGCAGGTACAGGAACTCTTCGGCCGTGCCGGCGCCGCCTGGGAAGATGATGATGCCATGGCCTACACGCACGAAGGCTTCCAGGCGTTTTTCGATGTCCGGCAGGATCACCAGTTCATTGACGATCGGATTCGGCGCTTCGGCGGCGATGATGCCCGGCTCGGTCAAGCCAAGGTAGCGCCCGCCGGTAATGCGTTGCTTGGCGTGGGAAATGGTCGCGCCTTTCATCGGGCCTTTCATTACGCCAGGGCCGCAGCCCGTGCACACGTCGAGGCTGCGCAGGCCCAGTTCGTGGCCGACTTTCTTGGTGTATTTGTATTCCTCGGTGTTGATGGAGTGCCCGCCCCAGCACACCACGATCTTCGGCTCGACACCGGGGCGCAGCGTACGGGCGTTGCGCAGCAGGTGAAACACGTAGTCGGTGATGCCCTGGGAGTTGCTCAGGTCGATGCGCTGGCTGTCCAGTTCGTTCTCGGTGTAGACAATGTCGCGCAGGGCGCTGAACAGCATTTCACGAGTGCTGGCGATCATTTCGCCATCGACGAAGGCATCGGCGGGTGCGTTCAGCAGTTCCAGGCGTACGCCACGGTCTTGCTGGTGGATGCGTACTTCAAAGTCTTTATAGGCGTCGAGGATGGTCTTGGCGTTGTCGATGTGCGCGCCGGTGTTGAGGATCGCCAGGGCGCACTGGCGGAACAGGGTGTAGATGCTGCCGGTACCGGCTTCGCTCAGTTGCTGGACTTCACGCTGGGACAGGGTTTCGAGGCTGCCCTTGGGGCTGACGGAGGCATTGATGACTTGACGTTGGGGCATTCTGATTCCTTGAAAGCGCAGCCACCGCACCCGCGAGGGGCCGCGATGGCTTGAGAATGATGGCGCCGAATTCGGTCGCACGAGACGGATATTTACCTCAGGCGCAAGGCCGAGCGCAAACACCGTCCAGCACCATCATGCCGCAGAACTCACTGAATCAGCTTCCAGTTTTTGTAGAAAACCCGACGTAGAGTAAAGGCGATCCCGGCAAACCCCGCGATCACGGCGTTGAGGACCTGTGGCACCGGGGTCGGCCGCACGATATCGATAAACAGGCAGTAACGCTTGGCATCATTTTTGTTGAAAGACGCGTGCATCAGCGTGTCATCAAAAATAAACAACGGGTCGTCATGCCAGTAATGCTTGTGCTTGCCCACCTGGATATAGACGCCCTCGTGATGGGGAGCCGGAGCCATGTTGTAGAGCACGCGGAACATCATGCGTAGCGGGCCGAAGTGAAAGGAGGTGGAGCGGTTTTCATTGAATACCGACACACCGATGGTCTTCACGAACGGCAGTTTTTTGCGCAGCTGCGGGATGTCGAGCGTGGTCTCGATGGGTTGGCCATACCACTGGAAAAACAACATGCCGCGCTTCTTCTCGGCCATGCGTTCGTCCAGATAACCGATGATTTCGCCCTTGTGGGCCATGGCGTCATCGAGCACCTGTTGCAGGTCTGCACGCCAGGCCGGTGGCAGGTCGGCCATCGTGTAGACATGGCGGTTAGGCGAGCTGAACAGGTCGAACAGGGTGTTGAACGGCGCCAGCAACCAAGTGTTGCGGCCACTGCCGATGAAATATTTCTTGAGGGTGTCACGGTCATACAGGCCGTTTCGCAGGAAATCATAGATCCCGCAGACCACGACCAGGCCAAGAAATACCGCAGTCGTCAGGGGGATCAGGCAAATAATCAGCAGAACGCCGAGTACCCAGGCGACCGACACGGCTTTTTTGCGTAAGGCAGACTTGCTCATGAAACTCAGCTCCAGCTGGACGCCATTCGACAGGTCCGGATCCGTGGCTGCGAGTGGGAAAGGTTGAAACATATTGAAACAACTGCGTCATGATAAGGCGTTCGGAGCTGGAGAGGCGTTTTAAATATTGCAAAATTGTGAAGGCGCTACACAGTTTTTAACCGGATCAGCGGTGTGTGGATTGGATTTTGTAAACAGAAGATTTGCGACTATCGTGACGCTTCGGTTTTTTGGACGTCATAGACCGGTACGATTGAAGTTGAATGGCCACCACTGGCCTTCGGCACCTTGGAAGAGGCAGAAATTTTATGATCATCAAACCGCGGGTTCGTGGCTTCATCTGTGTGACCGCTCACCCTGTTGGCTGTGAAGCGAACGTCAAAGAACAGATCGACTACGTGACTCAACACGGCGTCATCGAAGGCGGCCCGAAAAAGGTGCTGGTCCTCGGTGCGTCCACCGGCTACGGCCTGGCCGCG
Organism: Pseudomonas reactans; assembly: GCF_013387025.1. Lineage (NCBI taxonomy): Bacteria > Pseudomonadati > Pseudomonadota > Gammaproteobacteria > Pseudomonadales > Pseudomonadaceae > Pseudomonas > Pseudomonas reactans. The sequence continues at coordinate 14,358 of NZ_JACAQP010000012.1, forward strand.
CGTATCAGTGCTGCCTTCGGTTGCGGCGCCGACACCCTGGGCGTGTTTTTTGAGAAAGAAGGCGAAGAAGGCAAGCTGAGCTCCGCCGGCTGGTACAACAGCGCCGCGTTCGAGAAGTTTGCTGTCGAGAAAGGCCTGTACGCCAAGAGCATCAACGGCGACGCGTTCTCCGACGAGATCAAGCGCCTGACCATCGAAACCATCAAGAAAGACCTGGGCAAGATCGACCTGGTGGTCTACAGCCTGGCCGCGCCACGCCGTACCGACCCACAAGGCGTGGTGCACAACTCCACCCTCAAGCCGATCGGCAAGGCCGTGACCCTGCGCGGTATCAACACCGACAAGGGCGTTGTGGTCGACACCACGCTGGAGCCTGCGACCCAGGAAGAAATCGACGGCACCGTCAAAGTGATGGGCGGCGAAGACTGGCAGCTGTGGATCGACGCCCTGCGTGACGCCGACGTGCTGGCCGAAGGCGCCAAGACCACTGCGTTCACCTACCTTGGTGAGAAGCTGACCCAGGACATCTACTGGAACGGCTCCATCGGCGAAGCCAAGAAAGACCTCGACAAGAAAGTCCTGACCCTGCGCGACAACCTCGCTGCACTCAAGGGCGATGCCCGTGTGTCGGTGCTCAAGGCCGTGGTCACCCAGGCCAGCTCGGCCATCCCGATCATGCCGCTGTACCTGTCGCTGCTGTTCAAAGTGATGAAAGAGCAGGGCACCCATGAAGGTTGCATCGAGCAGGTCTACGGCTTGTTCAAGGACAGCCTGTACGGCAGCCAGCCGAAACTCGACGCCGATGGCCGCCTGCGTGCCGACCTGGCCGAGCTGGAGCCGAAGGTCCAGGACGCCGTGGCAGCTCTGTGGAACCAGGTCACCGACGACAACGTCAACGAGATCAGCGATTTCGCCGGCTACAAGGCTGAATTCCTGCGTCTGTTCGGCTTTGAAATCGACGGCGTGGACTATGACGCTGACGTGAACCCGACCGTGAAGATCAACGGCCTGATCCAGGCATAAACGATCCGGTTTGAGAAAACGGCCCTTCGGGGCCGTTTTTCATGGCCTGCAAAAAAGGCTGCTCCCAGAACCCACCTACACATTTTTGAGCAGCGCCTGATCCCTCCGATATGCCAGACTCCGTGCGCTATCAACGCGTACTAACGGAGGATCTAATGACGATTCGTGCAGTGGTTTTTGATTTCGGCGGTGTCCTGTTCGATTGGAACCCGCAGCACCTGTACCGCAAGCTGATTGCCGACGATCACAAGCGGCAATGGTTTCTCGACAACATCTGCACCCAGGCCTGGAACACCGAGCAGGACGCCGGTCGCTCCCTGGTCGACGGTACCCTCAGCCTGATCAAGCAGCACCCAGACCATGAGCACTTGATCCAGGCCTATTACGACCGCTGGCACGAAATGCTGCGGGGTCCGCTACCGGAAGGCGTGGCGATTCTCGAGGCGCTGCACCAGGTCGATATGCCGCTGTTCGGGCTCACCAACTGGTCAGCTGAGACATTCCCTTATGCGCGGGCCAACTACCCGTTCCTCCAGCGTTTTCGCAATATTGTGGTGTCCGGCGAGCTGAAATTGATCAAGCCCGACGCTGCCATCTACAACGCCAGCCTAAACCAGGTTCGGGCGCACCTGCCGGATATCCAGCCGACGGAAGTGGTATTTATCGATGATGTGGCCGGCAATATCGAAGCGGCCATCGCCCTCGGCTGGCAGGGGATCCACCATGTGTCTGCCGAGCGCACTGCCGCGCAATTGAGAGCGTTGGGTGTGGGCTTCTAGCGCGCCCACTTCTCCATGGCGAAATCCACGAAGGCGCGCAGCTTCGGCAGGCGAAAACGGTCCTGGCCGTAGAGCAGGTGCATGGGGCGGCTGGGCAATCGATAGGCGGTGAGCAAGGCCACGAGCTTGCCGCTTTCCAGGTCCGGTTGCACCAGGGCATCGGCCAGCATGATGATGCCCATGCCGTTGACGGCCGCCTGGCGCAAGCCTTGCGAGCTGTTGATGGTCAATGAGCCGGAGACCGGTACCTCCACCTCGCCGCCCTCGCCGGTCATGCGCCACAGTTTGTCGGCGTCGCGCCAGTTGTCGCTCGCTGGGTAGGCGAACGCCAGGCAGTCGTGCTGTTGCAGGTCATCGGGCGTCTGCGGCGTGCCCCGTCGTGCCAGGTATTCAGGTGAGGCGCAGAGGGTGAGGGTGTAGTCCTGCATTGGCCTGGCGATCAGGCTGGAGGTTTCCAGCTCGCCGAGACGGATCGCCACGTCAAAGCCACTGTCGACCAGATCCATCCGCTCATTGCTCAATACCACGTACAGGTTGATCAGCGGGTAGCGTCGGGAAAATTCACTCAAGGCGGGTGTAAGGCGTTCGGTGCCGAACACGGGAGGCGCGGTGATGCGCAGATTTCCTTTGGGAACATCGCTGTGAGCTTGTTCGGCGAGTTGCTCTGAATCGGCCACCAGCCCCAGTACTTCCAGGCAACGCTGGTAATACTGCCCGCCAAATTCCGTGAGGCTCTGTTTGCGCGTGGTGCGTTTGAGCAGGCTGACGCCGAGTCGCTGCTCCAAGGCACGCAGGTGATTGCCAACCATAGTGGTCGACATGCCGCAGGCCTGGGCTGCCGCTGTCATGCTGCCGGTCTCGACCACTTTCACGTACACCGACATTGCCTGGAACAGGTCCATTATCAAGCCTTGATTTAAAGTCATTGCAGGAATGTGCAGTTTATCCAGCTCAGGTGGCTAACGATACTGCAGCCATCACTACGATGCACTGGAGACCGCACCATGACCGCCGCCTGCCTGATGACCACTTATCAACCCTTGGCCCTGAGCTTCACGCGCGGCCTGGGCACGCGACTCTGGGACCAGCAGGGCCGCGAATACCTGGACGCGGTTGCTGGCGTGGCAGTGACCAATGTCGGCCATTCGCACCCCCGGCTGGTGACGGCGATCAGCGAGCAGGCTGGGCTCTTGCTGCACACCTCCAACCTCTACAGCATCGACTGGCAACAACGGCTGGCCCAGCGCCTCACACAGCTGTCAGGCCTGGACCGCGCCTTCTTCAACAATTCCGGTGCTGAAGCCAATGAGACAGCGCTCAAGCTGGCGCGCCTGCATGGTTGGAAAAAGGGCATCGAAGAGCCGTTGGTGGTGGTGATGGAAAACGCCTTTCATGGCCGCACCCTCGGCACCATGGCCGCGAGCGATGGTCCCTCGGTGCGGCTGGGCTTTCAGCGTTTACCGGGGGATTTTCTCAAGGTGCGCTTTGGCGATCTGGCGGCGCTGGAAGCGATTACCACGGCATCTGGCCCGCGCATCGCTGCGGTGCTGTTGGAGCCGATCCAGGGTGAAAGTGGCGTATTGCCGGCGCCGCCGGGTTACCTGCAAGCCCTGCGCGAGCACTGCACAGGTCATGGCTGGCTGATGATGCTGGACGAAATCCAGACCGGTATCGGCCGCACTGGCACCTGGTTCGCCTTCCAGCATGAAGGCATCGTCCCGGACGTGATGACCCTGGCCAAGGGCCTGGGCAATGGTGTACCCATCGGCGCGTGCCTGGCCCGGTCTGCCGTGGCGCAGTTGTTTACGCCGGGCAGTCACGGCAGCACCTTCGGCGGCAATCCGTTGGCGTGCCGGGTTGGCTGTACGGTGCTGGACATCATCGAAGAACAAGGTTTGCTGCAGAACGCCGCGCAACAGGGTGAACGCTTGCTGGCGCGGTTGCGCGTGGCGTTGAGTGAGCATCCGCAGGTTGTGGCGATTCGTGGTCAGGGGCTGATGATCGGTATCGAGTTGGCCAGCCCTTACCGGGACCTGGCCCAGCGCGCCGCCCAGGAGCACAGCCTGCTGATCAATGTGACGCGGGGCAAAATCATTCGCCTGCTGCCGCCGCTGACCCTGGATACCAAGGAGGTCGAGATGATCGTGCGGGCCATTACTCGGTTGCTGGCGTAGGCCCGTTGAGCCATTCCTGATTCAGCGTTTCGGTGTCGCCCAGGTATTCCAACAACCACGCCATGGCCGGGGACAGCTTGTTCTGCGCCCAGGCCACACACGACGGGCTGGCCGGAAACGGCCGGCTCAATTGCAGTGCCACCAATTCACCGCGCTCGATCCACGGCAACACCTGATGCGCTGGCGCCATGCCGACGCACAGGCCGTCGCGCAGGCAGTCGATGGCTGAAGCCCAATTTGGCACCACCAGCCGTCGCTGGTTATCCAGGGTCCAAGTGTCACGCTTGGGCAGGTTGCGCGAGGTGTCGGTCATGCACAAGGAAGCGTAAGGGCGTAGTTGATCGTCGCTCAACAGCCCATGGACGCCGGCCAGAGGGTGCCGCGCGCTGACCACGCACAGCCAGTTCAACAAGCCCATGTCGCGAAAGGTGAAGTGACTGGCCACCGGCACCGCGCTGGTGGCACCGATCACAATGTCGGTGCGTTCATCTGCCAGGGCATCCCACACGCCGTTGTACACCTCGTACTCCAGCAACAGCTCGACCTCAGGAAATTGTCGATAGAAGTCCAAGACCAACTGTCGGCAGCGCTGGGGTTTGACGATGGAATCCACTGCGACCTTCAACTGACCGCTCCAGCCATTGGCGACTTGCTGGCACAGGCGTCGGGTGCCAAGCATTTTCTTCATCACGCCACGGGCTTCGTCGATAAACAGGCGGCCGGCGGGCGTCAGCTCCACATCCCGGTGGCGTCGCACAAACAGTGGCACTGCCAGCCATTCCTCCAACTGGCGCACGGTATAACTGACGGCCGACGGCACCCGGTGCAGCTCCTGGGCGGCGGCGCTGAAGCTACCATGGCGCGCCACGGCATCGACCACATCCAGGGAATATTCTGACCACATGACGGCTGCCTTCAAATTTATTGATAAGAGTGTCCAATTATTATCGCTTCACAGAGAAACTGTCAGCCTCATAATGGGCGCTAGTCAGCAAATAGTTTGATGGCAGGATTAACAAGGCTTCAATGAAAAATTCTTTTGGTTTCACTTGGTATCTGGCGGGGCTGAGCATGCTCGGTTACCTCGCCATGGATATGTATCTTCCGGCGTTCGGCGCCATGGGCGAACAGTTGCAGATTGGCGCAGGCGCGGTGGGTGCCAGCTTGAGTATTTTCCTCGCTGGCTTTGCGGTGGGGCAGTTGTTGTGGGGGCCGTTGTCCGACCGCCTGGGGCGCAAGCCCGTCCTGCTCGCCGGCCTGAGCCTGTTTGTGCTGGGCTGCGCGGGGATGTTCTGGGTCGAGACCGCGCCGCAATTGCTGGCGCTGCGTTTTGTCCAAGCGATTGGCGTGTGTTCCGCCGCCGTCAGTTGGCAGGCGTTGGTGATCGATCGATACCCCGCCGACAAGGCTCATCGCGTGTTCGCCAGTATCATGCCGCTGATGTCGTTGTCGCCGGCGCTGGCGCCGTTGTTGGGTGCGATGGTGCTGAATCACTTGGGTTGGCAGGCGATCTTCGGCGTATTGCTGGGCGTCTCATTGCTGTTGCTGCTACCGACGTTGTTTTTGCGCACCGTGGCGCAATATCAGGCAGAAAAGAGCGAACGTTCGCGCCTCGGTTATGGGCAGTTACTGACGTCTCGCGTGTTTACCGGCAACGTCATGATCTTCGCCGCCTGCTCGGCCAGTTTCTTCGCCTGGCTGACGGCTTCGCCCTTCATCCTGGGCGACATGGGCTACAGCCCGAATGACATTGGCCTGAGTTACCTATTGCCGACATTGGCGTTTTTGGTCGGTGGCTATAGTTGCCGCAGCGCGTTGCAGCACTTTCAGGGCAAGACCTTGTTGCCCTGGTTGCTGCTGGCGTATTGCATCAGCATGGTGGCGTTGTACCTGGTTGCCACGCTGACGGTGCCGACCCTCACCACCTTGCTGATTCCGTTCTGTCTGATGGCGCTGGTCAACGGTGCCAGTTACCCCATTGTGGTTGCGAATGCGCTGATGCCGTTTGCGGAAAATTCCGGCAAGGCGGCGGCATTGCAAAACACCCTGCAGTTGGGCCTGTGCTTCCTCAGCAGCCTGCTGGTGTCGTCGATGATCGACCAGCCGCTGCTGATTACCGTGATCGTGATGCTGGCGACCGCGCCACTGGCGGTGTTGGGTTACTGGCTGGCGCGGCCGAAAGCCGGTGATTCGGAGCTGGCGACCGCCTAGAACGTTACTTCCAGGTTCACCGTCGGCGTCGATGTGCGGCTACCCCGGCCGCCGTCCACGCCAAACTTGTTATGCCAATACTCATAACCCACCCCCAGGTACAGGTTGGGCTTGACGCTTTTACCCGGTCGCACCGCCACCATCAGCGCGGTGCGCATCAGGGCTTCCGGCGCAGTATCGCGGCCATGGTAGTCCTCGCCTTTTTCCCCGACGTAATTGATGAACCCCTGGAATTTCGCCGCATGGTCGGCGATTTCGAAGGGCCGCATCCACGTCAGGTTGAGCATGTAGGTGTCGTCAAACGTGTGGTTCGACTCCTTCGCGCCAGGGATTCCGGTGTGGTTCCTTTCCTTGTAGTACATCAGGCTCAGATCCAACACGCCGACGGTGTTGAACTTTAACGTCGGGCCGATCACCAGTGCGCGTTTCTTGGCTGAGGCGAAGTTGTTGTTACGGTTGGCGTCAAACCCCAGCGTCAGCGCGTAATCCTTCACCAGTCCGGTGCCCAGCGGCACATCGAATACCCGCGATGCGTACAGCTGATGGCGGTATACCGCGTACACCTCACTCCCTCCATGATCGGTGCCCTTACGCGGGTCGCGGCTGTCGGACAGGAACACATCGAGGTTAAGGAAATTGCTGCCGTACTGGTAGCCGCTGGCGTGGGTGAAGCTGTAGATGCGCTTGCTGAATTCGTCAGGGTTATTCGGATTGGTGAACTGCTGGCCGTAGCGGAATCCTACGCTGTTGTTCATCCATTCCACTGCGACGGCCTCCCCGCCGCCGAGCAGGGTGAGTGCGACGGTTGCGCCCTGTAGTGCCTTTTTCATTGTTCTGGGTCCTTTGGCGTTCTGGCTCATCACGGCCGGATTGTTTTTGTAACGCCGATGGAGGGTAACTTGTTCGATTGATTGTATACAACTCTATGGACATCCAGTCCAAACATTGCATACAGTGGCCGCACAACAAAAACAGAGAACCCCTCACCATGACTATCCCGAAGGCGTCACCGCAGCGGCCAGAAGATGAGAATCTCGGCGTCGCCGCCAACATGGCTTACGGCCTGCAGCATGTGCTCACGATGTATGGCGGCATTGTTGCGGTCCCCCTGATTGTCGGCCAGGCGGCCGGGTTGTCCCCGGCGGATATCGGCCTGCTGATCGCCGCATCGCTGTTTGCCGGTGGCCTGGCCACGCTGTTACAGACCTTGGGTCTACCGTTTTTTGGCTGTCAATTGCCGCTGGTGCAGGGCGTGTCGTTTGCCGGTGTGGCAACCATGGTGGCGATTGTCGGCAGTGATGGCGCCGGCGGGGTGCCGGCGATTCTCGGGGCGGTCATGGCCGCGTCGTTGATCGGGTTATTGATAACTCCGGTGTTTTCACGGATCACCAAGTTCTTCCCGCCGCTGGTGACGGGCATTGTGATCACGACCATCGGCCTGACCCTGATGCCCGTTGCGGCGCGCTGGGCCATGGGCGGCAACAGTCGCGCGGCGGATTTCGGCAGCATGTCCAACATAGGCCTGGCGGCGTTGACGCTGGTGCTGGTGCTGTTGCTGAGCAAGATCGGCAGCGCGACTATCTCGCGCCTGTCGATTTTGCTGGCCATGGTCATCGGCACGGTGATTGCGGTATTCCTCGGCATGGCCGACTTCTCCGGCGTGACCCAGGGGCCGATGTTCGGTTTCCCTACACCATTCCATTTCGGCATGCCAACCTTCCATGTCGCCGCGATCATTTCCATGTGCATCGTGGTGATGGTGACCCTGGTCGAGACCTCGGCGGACATCCTGGCGGTGGGCGAGATCATCGACACCAAGGTCGATTCGAAACGCCTGGGCAACGGCCTGCGCGCCGACATGCTGTCGAGCATGTTTGCGCCGATCTTCGGTTCGTTCACCCAAAGCGCCTTCGCCCAGAACGTCGGCCTGGTGGCGGTTACCGGGGTAAAGAGTCGCTTTGTGGTAGCCACCGGTGGACTGTTTCTGGTGATCCTTGGCTTATTGCCCTTCATGGGCCGAGTGATTGCAGCGGTGCCGACCTCCGTGCTGGGCGGGGCCGGGATTGTGCTGTTCGGTACCGTGGCGGCCAGTGGTATCCGCACGCTGTCGAAAGTGGATTACCGCAACAACATGAACCTGATCATCGTGGCCACTTCCATCGGTTTTGGCATGATCCCGATTGCGGCACCAAGCTTCTATGATCACTTCCCGACCTGGTTCGCGACCATTTTCCATTCGGGGATCAGCTCGTCGGCCATCATGGCGATTTTGCTGAACCTGGCATTCAACCACTTCACCGCCGGTAACTCGGACCAGCAGTCGGTGTTTGTGGCAGGGACCGAGCGTAGCCTGTGCTTCCGTGATGTGTCGGAACTGCGCGATGGGGATTACTTCAAAGGCGGCAAGTTGTTTGATGCCGAGGGGAGGGAGATTCCGTTGGTGCAGGATGCTCCGAAAAGGGCGGCCAAAGCTGAAGCGACCGAGGTCTGAAATAGGGGAGCTGGCCTGCCAGCTCCCACAATGACTCAGCTAGCCTTGAGAACGTTGTACTTCGCTGAACACACCTCGTCCAGAAACTTCACCACAGTCCCCATGCACGCTTGGCGTTCCTCCACATGGGGCATGTGGCTGGAGTCTTCAAACAGCGCCCAGCGCACATCGGCGATTTCATCCAGGAACGGCTTGACCACCAGCGGTGTCGCCTCGTCGTGCCGACCTGAAATCACCAGCGTCGGCACATTGATCGCCGACAGACGGCCAGTGGACTTCCAGTCTTTCAAGCTGCCGATCACGTGGAACTCGGTCGGGCCGCTCATGGCGTGGTACACAGTCGGGTCTGCATCGACCGCAGCGAACGTGCGTGCCACTTCCTCTGGCCACGGGATGACTCGGCACACGTGCTGGTCATAGAACACCCGCGACGCGGCGAGGTATTCCGGATCCTGGTAGGTGCCGGCGGCTTCATGTTTGAGCAGGGTTTCATGCACACCTTCCGGCAACAATTTGCGCAGTCGGTTGGCTTCGCTGACCCAGGTGCGCATGCACGTCGGCGAGTTGGCGGGGATAAAGGCGCGCAGGCCCTTGGGCTGCAGGATCGCGTGTTCACTGCCGAGCATGCCGCCCCAGGATTGGCCGAGGATCGCGTAGTTATCGCTGATCTGCAGGTGGTCCAGCAGGTTGTTGAGTTCTTCGAGGAACAGGCCCACGGTCCAGAAAGACGGGTCTTTTTCGGGCAGATGGGTGGAGCGGCCGTTGCCCAACTGATCGTAGTGGATCACGGCGTGACCGCTGGCGGCAACGTCCTTGAACGCGTCAACATAATCATGGGTGCATCCCGGGCCGCCGTGGATAACCACCAGGGGCGTGCGGCCGCTCGACAAGTCACCGGTGACGCGGTACCAGGTTTGGTAGGCGCCAAACGCCGCATACCCTTCGCGGATTTTTTCGATGAATTCCATTTCGTACCCTGCTCTGAAAAAAGGATCAGGGACACGATAATGCGTGGCAGAAATTTAAGTAACTAGCAAAACAGCTAGGTTTTGCCGAGCGGTCAGTCTTCGAGCAGGCGGTAATGAGTGGCGCGCACCACCGCCTGCACCCGGTTCTTGGCCCCCAGCTTGTGCATCGCCGAGGCCAGGTGCAAGGTGACCACCGCCAGCGAGCGGCTCAATTGCGTGGCAATTTCGGCGGCGGTCAGCCCGTCGGCGGCCCATTTGAGGCACTCACGTTCGCGTTTTGTCAGGTGAATATGCGGATAAGTGCGTAGCTCCTTGCTGAACAGCGGGTAGGCCGCTTCCTGCAAAGCATGGGAAATCAGGCTGAAATCCGACAGGGTCTGCTGCGCATCCTTCAACACGGTGCGGGCGTTGCCGGTGCGCAGGCCGGTCAGCGAGGCGAAGCCGCCACGGGGCAAGTGGATCGGTACGCTGACGCCGCAGGTCAATTGCTGGTCGTGCAAGTAGGACGAAACCGGCGCATGGCAGGGATCTATGATCTTTTGCAGTGGGGTATCGGCCTTGACGTCGTAGGACCACACGAACGGCGACACCGTGCTCAGGGCCAGGTGTTGCACCGGATCGATCTGGTAGAACCCTTCGCTGCACCATAGGGCATGCCAGTCAGGCGGGGTATTGCGCAGTGCGAGCACCGAGGGCGTGATCAATGCGCCATCCTGGTCGATCGGCACCGGGGTGTAGTCATACACCAATGCATCAAAGCCCAACTGCTGGGCGAGGATAAACGTGTTATCCATCTGTTCGTCCAGGCTCCTGCCCGGCATCAGACGGTGATTTAACGCAGTCAGCTTGGCCTGCATCCGTTCGGCTCCCGAATTCATTTGAATCTCGACTTGCGGCAAGTAGAATGCCACGCCCCGGCGAAGGACTGCCAGGCCAAACCTATAAGAAATACTAGGTTATGGACGCACGGCATCCTCGGTAGTGTTGGCCTGATAAAACGGCCGCTGCCTGCCAGGCCGATACAACACAAGGAATGTATGCATGTGGCGTGAAATTGCCCCCGACCAGCAGTACAACGTGCAAGTCGACGGCCATAACCTCGTGGTCTACAGCTTTGGCGAAGGCGATGAGGTGCTGTTGTGCCTCAACGGCGGGCCAGGCCTGCCGTGTGACTACTTGCGCGACGCCCATGGCTGGCTCAAAGACCATAACCTGCGAGTGGTTGCATTCGACCAGCTTGGCACGGGCGCATCAGCCAGACCCACCGACGTTTCGCTGTGGGAAATCCGCCGTTATGTCGAAGAAGTCGAAACCGTGCGCCAGGCCCTGGGCTTGGGCCGTGTGCACCTGCTCGGGCATTCCTGGGGCGGCTGGCTCGGTATCGAATACGCCATCCACTACCCCGACGCGCTGAAAAGCCTGATCCTCGAAAACACCGTGGGCGACATTCCGCACCTGTCCCAGGAACTGGAGCGCCTGCGTGGCGCCCTCGGCAGCGAAACGGTGGCCATGATGCAACGCCATGAAGCCATGGGCACTCTGGACCACCCGCAGTACCAGGCCGCGATTACCTTGCTCAACTACCGCCACGTGTGCCGGCTGGACGAGTGGCCTGCACCGGTCAAACGCTCTCTCGACGACTGGAATATGGGCCCTTACGAAACCATGCAGGGCCCCAACGAATTCCTCTACATCGGCAACCTCAAGGACTGGAACCGCATCCCCGAGATGGCCGAGTTCAAGATGCCGATCCTGATCACCACCGGCCAGCACGACGAACTCACCCCCGCCTGCGCCATGCGCATGAAACTCGCGGCCCGGCACGCCGAACTGCACGTCTTCCCCAACAGCAGCCATATGCCGTTTTATGAAGAGCCCCAGGCATATTTCCCGGTGCTGCTGGACTTCCTCTCGCGTCACCGAGGCTGACGGATGAACCTGGCGCGCTACCGTTTTGTGCTGTCCCGGCCGCTGCAATTGCTGCCGGTGCTGTTTGGCATCAGCCTGATCACCTTTGTGCTGGTACGTTCGATTCCTGGCGACCCGGCGCGTGCGCTGCTGGGCTCGCGCAGCACACCGGACGCCTTGCTGAAAATCCGCGCCCAGTACGGCCTCGACCAGCCGTTATGGCTGCAATATTTCTACTTCCTGAAGAACCTGCTCAAGGGCGATCTCGGCCAATCGCTGCTGTACAAGGTCGATGCCCTCAAGCTGATCGTCACGCGCATTGAACCCACGCTGGTGCTGGTACTCGGCAGTGTGCTGCTGGCGCTGTTGATCGCGGTGCCGTTGGCGACCTTGGCCGCGCGCAACAAGGGCGGCTGGGCGGATAACCTGATTCGTGTCTTCACCACCGTCGGCCTGGGCATGCCGGCGTTCTGGCTGGGCTTGATGCTGATCCTGTTACTGAGTGTGCAGTGGGGCTTGTTCCCGGTGTCCGGCTACGGCCGGACCTGGCTGGACAAGGCGCATCACATGGTTTTGCCCTGCCTGACAATTGCCCTGGCGCTGTCGGCAGTGCTGGTGCGCAACCTGCGCGCGAGCATGCTGATGGAGTTGCAAGCCGACCACGTGACCGCCGCACGGGCACGTGGGTTGTCGGAAGCTGCGGTGTTTCGTCGGCATGTGCTGCCCAACTCCCTGGTGCCCGCGGTCAACCTGCTGGCGGTGAACATCGGCTGGCTGATCAGCGGCACGGTGGTGATTGAAAGTCTGTTTGCTATCCCCGGCATCGGCCAACTGCTGGTACGCGGGATTTTCACCCGCGATTACATGGTGGTGCAGGGCGTGGCCATGGTGCTGGCCTGCGCGACGGTGGTCGTCAACTTCATCGCTGATGTCGTGACGGTGGCCCTTGACCCACGGGTGAAGATGCAATGAGCAGCCGCCCGTTGATTGCTCCTTGGCGCTTGCGCCTGCGCTTCGGCTTTCGCAATGGTCGGCTGACGGCGGCGTGGGGTTTGTTGATTTTGCTGGCGTGGCTGGTGCTTGCGCTGTTCGCGCCGTGGATCGCGCCTTATGACCCGATTGCGCAGAACACGGATTTCAGTTTGCTCGGCCCCAGCCTGGCTCATCCATTTGGTACGGATAATTACGGTCGGGACATCCTGTCGAGGGTGATCTGGGGGGCGCGCATTGACCTGCAACTGGCCGTCGTCGGAGTGATCTTCCCGTTCATGATCGGCACCTTCGTTGGCGCGGTCTCCGGTTACATTGGCGGACGTTTCGACAGTGTCTGCATGCGTGTGATCGATGTGATCCTGGCATTCCCGTTCCTGGTGCTGATGCTGGCGATCATGGCCATCCTCGGTCCGGGCTTGAAGAGTTTCTATATCGCCATGGCGCTGGTGGGCTGGGTGTCCTACGCCCGGCTGATCCGCTCGCAGATCCTGGTGCTCAAGGAAAGCGACTTTGCCCTGGCCGCCAAGAGCCTGGGCTTTGGCCATGGGCGGATTCTGTTCCGCCACCTGCTGCCCAATGCGATGTTCGGCTCCATCGTGTTTTCCATGTCGGACGCGGTGTTGGTGTTGCTCAACGGCGCCGCCGTGAGTTACCTGGGCCTGGGCGTGCAACCGCCGACCGCCGAGTGGGGCACGATGGTGGCCGAAGGGCAGGCCTTCATCACCACCGCTTGGTGGATCTGCACCTTTCCGGGGTTGGCTATCGTGACCTTGGCCATGGGTTTCAGCCTGCTCGCCGATGGCGTGGCGCAAGTGTTGGGGGATCGCTCATGAGCCTGTTGCAGGTGCGCGACCTCAGTGTGATCGCCAACAACGCCGGGCGTGATGTGACCTTGGTCGATCGCGTGTCCTTCGATTTGGCCGAAGGCGAAATCCTCGGCCTGGTCGGGGAAAGCGGCTCGGGCAAGACCATGGCCTGTCGCGGCTTGATGCGTTTATTGCCTTCGCCCAATCTGCGGGTGCAAGGCGGCGCCGTAAGGCTGGCTAGCCAGGATCTATTGTCATTGGATGAAACCGGCATGCGTGCCGTGCGCGGCGGTCAGTTGGGCATGATTTTCCAGAACCCCAGCAGCCACCTCGACCCGTTGATGCGCATCGGTGAGCAGATTGCCGAGGGCATCCGCCTGCATCAAGGTGCGTCGAAAAAAGACGCGCGACTGCAAGCCATCGACGTGCTGCGCCAAGTGGGTATTCCCGATCCTCAGGCGCGTGTCGACAACTACCCCCACGAGTTTTCCGGCGGCATGCGCCAGCGCGCGATGATTGCAGTCGCCCTGGGCTGCAACCCGAAAGTGCTGATCGCCGACGAACCCACCACGGCCCTGGATGTGACGGTGCAGGCGCAAATCCTGCGGCTGTTGCTGGAATTGCGCGACCAGCGCGGCCTGTCGATCATCATGATTACCCACGACCTCGGCGTGGTCGCGCAAACCTGCGACGCCATCGCCGTGATGTACGCCGGGCGCCTGTGTGAGCACGGCAGCAAATATGATCTGCTGGCGCATCCGCAGCATCCCTACACCGCAGGCCTGATTGACTGCCAGCCTGCCCACAGCAGTGGCCACGCCTTGCTGCGCACGATTCCCGGGCAACCGCCGTTGCTGGACGCATTGCCCGCCGGTTGCCGCTTCAACCCGCGTTGCCCGCAGGTAGGCGCCTTGTGCACCGAGGTGCTGCCGGAAGGCGCGCGAGTCGCCTGTCATTACCCGTTGGGAGTGCACCCATGAGTCTGTTGCAGATCAAGGATCTTGAGGTGAAGTTTGCCGCGTCCGGCACGGGTTTGTTCGGCTTGAACAAGCAGTGGGTCAGGGCGGTGAACGGTGTATCGCTGAACCTGGCGGCGGGTGAAACCCTCGGGTTGGTGGGCGAGTCCGGCAGCGGTAAAAGCACCCTGGGCCGCGCTATTTTGCACCTCAACCCGATCAGCGCCGGGCAGGTGTTGTTTGATGGCATCGACATGGCCCATGGCAGCACCATCGACATCACCCGCCTGCGCCATGAAACCGCAATGATCTTCCAGGACCCGTACGCCGCGCTGAACCCGCGCCACACCATTGGCGAGACGATTGCCGAAGTGTTGCGGGTGCAGCGCAAGGTCACGCCGGAGCAGATTCCGGCGCGCGTGAATGAACTGCTTGACCTGGTCGGCCTGCGCCCCGAACTGGCCAGCCGCAAACCCGGCTCCCTCAGCGGCGGGCAATGCCAGCGCGTCGGCATTGCCCGGGCACTGGCGGTGGAGCCACGGCTGATCATCGCCGATGAGTGTGTGGCGGCGCTGGATGTGTCGATCCAGGGCCAGATCATCAACCTGTTGCTGGAGCTGCAACAGCGCATGAACCTGGCGATCCTGTTCATCGCCCATGACCTGGCCATCGTCCGCCGTTTGTGCGATCGCGTGGCGGTGATGTACCTGGGCAAGATCGTCGAGGAGGGCCCAGTGGAAGCGGTCTTTACCGCGCCGCGTCACCCGTACACGGCGGCATTGATCCAGGCGATTCCCGAGATCGATCCCCATCGGCCATTGCCTACCGAACCCTTGCCGGGTGAACCACCGAGTCCGCTGAATTTGCCTACAGGCTGCGCCTTTCACCCGCGTTGCCGGCATGCCCGAGCCTTGTGTTCCGTGGTGTTGCCGCCGACGCATTTCCTGCACGAGCATCGGTACAGTTGCGTGCTTGAAGAACCGTTGCTTTGAACCTTCCCTGCCATTCATGAACAAGGAGTTATGACATGCAATCGCGCCACTTGAAGTTGCTCGCCGCCGCTACATTGACCGCATGGTCCCTCAGTGCCGGGCTGGCCCACGCTGCCGGTGTCCTGACCATCGGTTGCCGTGAAGACAGCACCACGTTCGACCCGATCAAAAGCGCGCAAAACCGCGACACCTGGGTATTCGCCAACGTCTACGACACCCTGGTACGCGTCGATAACCTGGGCACCAAGATGGAACCGGGCCTGGCCGAAAGCTGGGACATTTCCAAGGATGGCCTGACCTACACCTTCAAACTGCGTGATGCGAAGTTCTCTGATGGCACGGCGATCACCGCTGACGATGCCGCGTTCAGCCTGTTGCGCATCCGCGACAACAAGGCCTCGCTGTGGGCCGATCCGTTCAACCTGATCAACACGGCCAAGGCGTCGGACCCGAAAACCCTGGTGGTCACGCTGAAGACCCCGGCGGTAGCCTTCCTCTCGCAATTGGCGTCGCCGACGGTGTCGATCCTGTCGGAAAAAGCCATGACCAAGATGGGCGAAGACGCCTACTCGGAAAACCCGGTGACTTCCGGCGCGTTTACCGTGGACGAGTGGCGCAAGGGTGATCGGGTGATCCTGAAGAAGAACCCGAACTTCTGGCAGGCCAAGAACGTCAGCCTGGATGGCGTGGAGTGGGTCTCCGTCACCGACGACAACACACGCATGCGCATGGTGCAGAACAACGAGCTGGACACGGCGATTTTCGTGCCGTTTTCGCGTGTTGAAGAGCTGAAGAAAGACAAGAACGTGGTGATCCACGCCGACCCCTCCACCCGTGAAGATCACCTGCTGATCAACCACGATCACGGCCTGCTGGCCAAGCCGGAAGTGCGTCAGGCGCTGGACATGGCCATCGACAAACAATCGCTGGTGAAAACCGCCACTTATGGTCAAGGCACCGTGGCTTATTCCTACATCCCGAAGGGTTCGCTGTACCACTACGCCAACAACCTGCAACGCCCGTATGACCCGACTGCTGCGAAGAAGCTGCTGGAGCAGGCCGGTGCCAAGGACTTGAAGCTCAACTACGTGGTTAATGCCGGCAACGAAGCCGACGAGCAGATTGCGGTGATCATCAAGGACCAACTGGCCAAGGTCGGTGTGACTGCCAACCTGCAAAAGGTCGACCCGACCCAGAGCTGGCAGATGCTGGTGGACGGTGAGTACGATATTTCGGTGATGTACTGGACCAACGACATCCTCGACCCGGACCAGAAGACCACCTTCGTGCTGGGCCACGACACCAACCAGAACTACATGACCCGCTACAAGAACGACAAGGTCAAGGCGCTGGTGGCACAGGCGCGCATCGAGGCGGACCCGGTCAAGCGCGAGCAGATGTATGTCGAGTTGCAGAAATTGGCGAAACAGGACGTGAACTGGATCGACTTGTACTACAGCCCGTACATCAACATCTCACGTAAGAACGTGAGCAACTTCCTGCAAAACCCGCTGGGCCGTTTCACCCTTGAGGAAGTAGTGAAAAACTAAGATCCAGAGAGCACTGCATACAACTGTGGGAGCGGGCTTGCTCGCGAAAGCGGTACATCAGTCAGTAATTTTTTGACTGACACTCCGCTTTCGCGAGCAAGCCCGCTCCCACATTTAGTTCTCTTGCGTACCTGTTATTGCGCGTCAAACGCCTGGCCGTTGATGCCGGCACTGTCCGGCCCCATCAGGTACAGGTACACCGGCATGATCTCTTCCGGAGCTGGCCGCTCCATCGGGTTTTCCCCTGGATACGCTTGGGCGCGCATGCTGGTGCGCGTGCCACCTGGGTTGATGCTGTTGGAGCGTACCGCGGCCACATCCTCAAGCTCATCGGCCAAGGTTTGCATCAAGCCTTCGGTCGCAAACTTCGACACGCCATAAGCGCCCCAGTAAGCCCGACCCTTGCGCCCGACGCTGCTGGAGGTAAACACCACCGACGCATCTTGGGACAGCTTGAGCAGCGGCAACAAAGTGCTGGTCAGCATGAACATCGCGTTGACGTTCACGTGCATCACCCGCATGAAATTTTCACCGGACAACTGCTCGATTGGCGTACGTGGGCCGATGATCGAGGCGTTGTGCAGCAGGCCGTCGAGGTGGCCGAACTCCTTTTCGATCATCGCGGCCAGCTCATCGTATTGATGGGGCAGGGCGGTCTCCAGGTTGAACGGAATCACCACCGGTTGCGGCTGGCCTGCGGCTTCGATTTCGTCATACACCTGGGCCAGGTTGGCTTCGGTCTTGCCCAGCAACAGCACGGTGGCGCCATGGGCGGCGTAGGTTTTTGCCGCCGCGGCGCCGATCCCGCGACCGGCGCCGGTCACCAGGATCACCCGGCCTTTGAGCAGTTCTGGACGTGCGGAGTAATCAAACATAAACAACCTCGACAGAATTCACAGAAAATCTAAGCACCCCTTGTAGGAGCGAGCTCGCTGGCGAAAAACGTCAACGATAACGCGGGGTATCTGGATCAACGCGGCGATCTCGGGTTCTTCGCGAGCAAGCTCGCTCCTACAGAGGAGAGCGAACCATCAGCAACTGCACAGTGCGTTATCCAGCACCTTGCGCAGTTCCAGCGGGTGATCCACCACCACATCGGCGCCCCAATGGCGCGGGTTGTCATCCGGGTGGATGTAGCCGTAGGTGACCGCTGCAGTGCGTGTGCCAGCGTCGCGGCCGGACTCGATATCGCGCAGGTCATCGCCCACGAACAGCACGCTGGCCGGGTCCAGGTCGAGCATCTTGCACGCCAGGATCATCGGCTCCGGGTCCGGCTTGCTGTTCTTCACATGATCCGGGCAAATCAGCAGCGCCGAGCGCTCGGCCAGGCCCAATTGCTGCATGATCGGTTCGGCAAAACGCAGGGGTTTGTTGGTGACCACGCCCCAGACCAGCTTGGACTTCTCGATGTCTTCCAGCAGTTCGGCCATACCGTCGAACAGTTTGCTGTGGACCGCGCACCCTTTGAGGTAGCGCTCGAGGAATTCCTGGCGCAGTTCTTCAAAGCCTGGGGATTCCGGGTCCATGGAAAAGGTCACGGCCACCATCGCCTTCGCACCGCCGGAGATTTCATCGCGGATGTGCTGGGGGTTGATCGGCGCCAGGTCGCGGTCGGCGCGCATGGCCTGGCAGATGGCGATAAAGTCCGGCGCGGTATCCAGCAGGGTACCGTCCATGTCGAAGAGAACCGCTCGCAACTTCACAGGCTCACTCCTCGCGCAGGGTCTGGATCATGTAGTTGACGTCAACGTCGTTGGCCAGCTTGTAGTGCTTGGTCAGCGGGTTGTAGGTCAGGCCGATGATGTCCTTGACGGTCAGCCCGGCCTGGCGGCTCCAGGCGCCCAGCTCGGACGGGCGGATGAATTTCTTGAAGTCATGGGTGCCGCGCGGCAGCAGCTTCATGATGTATTCGGCGCCGATGATCGCGAACAGGTAGGCCTTGGGGTTGCGGTTGATGGTGGAGAAGAACACCTGGCCGCCGGGCTTGACCATGCGGAAGCACGCGCGGATCACTGAGGACGGGTCCGGTACGTGTTCGAGCATTTCCAGGCAGGTGACCACGTCGAACTGCTCGGGCATTTCTTCGGCCAGGGCTTCGGCGGTGATCTGGCGGTATTCCACGCTCACGCCGGATTCCAGTTGATGCAGTTGGGCCACGGCCAAGGGCGCTTCGCCCATGTCGATGCCCATCACGGTCGCGCCGCGCTGGGCCATGGCTTCGCTGAGGATGCCGCCGCCGCAACCCACGTCCAACACCTTCTTGCCGGCTAGGTTGACGCGCTCGTCAATCCAGTTGACCCGCAGCGGGTTGATGTCGTGCAGCGGCTTGAACTCGCTCTCGCGGTCCCACCAGCGGTGGGCCAGGGCTTCAAACTTGGCGATTTCGGCGTGGTCGACGTTGCTCATGGTGAATCCTCTAAACCTGATAAATCGTTGGGTCAGTCCTGAACCCTGGGGCTCAAAACCTTCGTTATTCGCTGTGCCCGCTGATGCGTTGGCCCCAGGCGATGGCCGTGGCGGTCAACTGTTGTTCATCCATACGGGTCAATTGCCGGTCGTCGAGCAACTGCTTGCCGGCGACCCAAAGGTGTTTCACGCAATCGCGTCCGGTGGCATATATAAGCTGTGAGACCGGATCGTAGATCGGTTGTTGCGCCAGCCCCGACAGATCGAAGGCGACGATATCCGCCGCCTTGCCGACCTCCAGCGAGCCAATCTCGCTTTCCAGGCCCATGGCCCGTGCACCGTTGAGGGTGGCCATGCGCAGGGCGCGATGGGCATCCAGCGCGGTGGCCGAACCGGCGACAGCCTTGGCCAGCATCGCTGCGGTGCGGGTTTCGCCCAGCAGATCGAGGTCATTGTTGCTGGCGGCGCCATCGGTGCCGATGGCCACGTTCACGCCAGCCTGCCACAGCCGCTCCACCGGGCAAAAGCCGCTGGCCAGTTTCAGGTTGGATTCCGGGCAGTGAATGATGCTGGTGTTGCTTTCTACCAGCAAAGCCAGGTCATCCTCGCTGATTTGGGTCATATGAACGGCCTGGAAGCGCGGGCCCAAGAGCCCGAGGCGACCCAGGCGGGCTAATGGCCGTTCGCCAGTCTGCTCGACCGCTTGCTGCACTTCAAAGGCGGTTTCGTGAACATGCATGTGGATCGCGGCGTCCAGCTCTTCGGCGATCACCCGGATTTTCTCCAGGTTGTCATCGCATACGGTGTAGGGCGCGTGGGGGCCGAAGGTAATCTTGATGCGCGGGTGGTGCTTAAGGTCGCCGAATAGCTCGACGCCCTGGCGAATCGCCTCGTCAGGCGTGCTGGCGCCGGGGATCGGGAAGTCCAGGATCGGGATCGCGATCTGCGCGCGCATGCCACTGTTGTGCACGCAGTCACTGGCGACCTTGGGGTAGAAATACATGTCGGAGAAGCAGGTGATGCCGCCCTTGAGCTGTTCGGCGATGGCCAGGTCGGTGCCGTCGCGTACGAAGGCTTCGTCGACCCACTTGGCCTCGGCGGGCCAGATATGTTTTTCCAGCCAGGTCATCAGCGGCAGGTCGTCGGCCAGGCCCCGGAACAGGCTCATTGCCGCGTGCCCGTGGGCGTTGATCAGGCCGGGGCTGAGCAGCATGCCGGGCAGTTCGCGCACTTCGTTGGCTGAAAGCTTCAGCGCTGCGGCCCGTGGGCCGATAAACGCGATGCGCCCGTCGCGGATGCCCAGCCCGTGTTCCTTGAGCACCACGCCAGCGGGTTCGACGGGTACCAGCCAGGTTGGCAGCAACAATAAGTCGAGCGGGGCGGCAGTGGCGGTCATCGCAGGCTTCTTCCCAGGCAGCTATAAAAGAAGGGCGAAGTATACCCGAGCGTCCTGGCTGGCGGATCGCTATAATCGGCGGCTTTGTTTCTGAGTGCGGAGTAAGGGATGCGCGATCGACTGTTGGCAGCGGAGAAAGTGAAGGCCATCGATTGGCGTGATGGCGCGCTGTTCCTGCTCGATCAGCGTGCCTTGCCGTCCCGGGAAAGCTGGGTGGCCTGCGTGACGGTCGATGAAGTGGCGGCCGCCATTCGTTCGATGGTGGTGCGCGGTGCGCCGGCGATTGGTATCAGTGCCGCGTATGGCCTGGTGCTGGCCGCCCGTGAGCGCATCGCCGAGGGGGGTGACTGGCAGGCCGCATGGGAAGAAGACTACGCACTGCTGGCCGATACCCGACCCACCGCGTCGAACCTGTTCTGGGCGTTGAAACGCATGCGCGACCGCCTGGATCGCGTAAAAAAGCACGCTGATCCGCTGGCGGTGCTGGAGGCAGAAGCCATCGCTATCCATGAAAGTGATCGCGAAGCCAACCTCACCATGGCCCAACTGGGCGTTGAGCTGATCCGCAAGCATCAGGGCAATGCCCAGGCCATCCTCACCCATGGCAACGCAGGCGCCCTGGCGACCGGTGGCGTGGGTACGGCGCTCGGAGTGATTCGAGCGGCCTATCTGGAGGGCATGGTCGAGCAGGTCTACGCCAATGAAACCCGGCCCTGGCTGCAAGGTTCGCGGCTGACCGCCTGGGAGTTGGCGGGCGAGGGCATCCCGGTGACGGTGAATGCCGATTCGGCCGGCGCGCACATTCTCAAGACCAAAGGTGTGACCTGGGTGATCGTCGGCGCCGATTGCATTGCCGCCAATGGTGATGTGATCAGCAAGATCGGCACCTACCAGTTGGCGGTGTGTGCGATGCACCACGGCGTGCGCTTCATGGTGGTGGCGCCGAGTTCAACCCTCGATCTGATGATGGCCACTGGCGATGACGTCGCGCTGGAAGAGCGGGATGCTGGCGAGTTGCTGGAAGTCGCCGGCCAGCGTTTTGCCGCCGATGTAAGCGCCTTCAATCCGGTGTTCGACGTGACTCCGGCCGACCTGATCGACGTGATCGTGACCGAAAAAGGCGTGGTCGAGCGGCCGGACACCGCCAAGCTGGCTAAACTGATGTGCCGTAAACGCCTGCATTAAGCCAATTTGCTTCCGAAATCGGGCTTGGATCCAGCTCTGAGCCCCTCTCGTCGCCCTCAAGCCTGTCATCCGTCAAATTACTAGCCTCCATGCGCATCAGGGGGATAGGTGCGTGGCGGCGATTGTGATAACATCCGGCGGTTTCCAGGGCCGCCCCAAGGGGTTGCCCATAACGTGCAGATCCGTGTCATAACTCGTTGATTTGTCGTAAGTCGTTGTCAGGCGCTTTGCCGGCAACGGCGAGCTTCGTTCGTCCCATATGGATGTGACGAGGTTTCACCCGAAAAAGGAATCAGGCTTCTCATGGGCGAACTGGCCAAAGAAATCCTCCCGGTCAATATCGAAGACGAGCTGAAACAGTCCTACCTCGACTACGCGATGAGCGTAATTGTCGGTCGGGCACTGCCTGATGCGCGCGATGGCTTGAAGCCCGTGCACCGGCGTGTGCTGTTCGCGATGAGCGAGCTGGGTAACGACTGGAACAAGCCGTACAAGAAATCTGCCCGTGTTGTCGGTGACGTGATCGGTAAGTATCACCCCCACGGCGACACTGCGGTGTACGACACCATCGTTCGGATGGCCCAGCCGTTTTCCCTGCGCTACCTGCTGGTAGACGGCCAGGGCAACTTCGGTTCGGTCGACGGCGACAACGCCGCGGCCATGCGATACACCGAAGTGCGCATGACCAAGCTGGCCCACGAGCTGCTGGCCGACCTGCATAAAGAAACCGTGGACTGGGTGCCGAACTACGACGGCACCGAAATGATCCCGGCCGTTATGCCAACCAAGATCCCCAACCTGCTGGTCAACGGTTCCAGCGGTATCGCCGTGGGCATGGCGACCAACATCCCGCCGCACAACCTCGGTGAAGTCATCGACGGTTGCCTGGCCCTCATCGACAACCCTGAGCTGACCGTCGATGAGCTGATGCAATACATCCCTGGCCCGGACTTCCCGACCGCCGCGATCATCAACGGTCGCGCCGGCATCATCGAAGCCTACCGCACTGGTCGCGGCCGCATTTACATGCGCGCCCGCTCGATGATCGAAGACATCGACAAGGTCGGTGGCCGTCAGCAGATCGTCATCACCGAACTCCCGTACCAGCTGAACAAAGCGCGTCTGATCGAGAAGATCGCCGAGCTGGTTAAAGAGAAGAAGCTTGAAGGCATCACCGAGCTGCGCGACGAGTCCGACAAAGACGGTATGCGCGTGGTGATCGAGCTGCGTCGTGGCGAAGTGCCTGAGGTGATCCTCAACAACCTCTACGCCCAGACCCAGCTGCAAAGCGTGTTTGGTATCAACGTGGTTGCTCTGATCGACGGCCGCCCGCGCATCCTGAACCTCAAGGATCTGCTGGAAGCTTTCGTCCGTCACCGCCGCGAAGTGGTCACCCGCCGTACCGTGTTCGAACTGCGCAAGGCCCGCGAACGCGGCCACATCCTGGAAGGCCAGGCAGTTGCGCTGTCGAACATCGACCCGGTCATCGCCCTGATCAAGGCTTCGCCAACCCCGTCGGAAGCCAAGGAAGCGCTGATCAGCACGCCTTGGGAATCCAGCGCCGTGGTGGCCATGGTTGAGCGTGCCGGCGCCGATTCGTGCCGCCCAGAGACCCTGGACCCACAATACGGCCTGCGCGAAGGCAAGTACTTCCTGTCCCCGGAACAGGCCCAGGCCATCCTGGAACTGCGTCTGCACCGCCTGACCGGCCTGGAGCACGAGAAGCTGCTGGCCGAGTACCAGGAGATCCTCAACCAGATCGGCGAGTTGATCCGCATCCTCAGCAGCGCCGTGCGCCTGATGGAAGTGATCCGCGAAGAACTGGAAGTGATCCGCGCTGAATACGGCGATGTGCGCCGTACCGAGATCCTCGACGCGCGCCTCGACCTGACCCTGGGTGACATGATCCCGGAAGAAGAGCGCGTGGTGACCATCTCCCACGGTGGCTATGCCAAGACCCAGCCATTGGCGGCATACCAGGCCCAGCGTCGTGGCGGTAAAGGTAAATCGGCTACCGGCGTGAAGGATGAGGACTACATCGCTCACCTGCTGGTCGCCAACAGCCATACCACGCTGCTGCTGTTCTCCAGCAAGGGCAAGGTGTACTGGCTGAAAACCTACGAAATCCCGGAAGCCTCCCGTGCCGCCCGTGGTCGTCCGCTGGTCAACCTGCTGCCGCTGGACAGTGATGAATACATCACCACCATGCTGCCGGTCGAGGAATACACCGAAGGTCACTTCATCTTCATGGCCACCGCCAAAGGCACCGTGAAGAAGACCCCGCTGGAATCCTTCAGTCGTCAACGCAGTGTGGGCCTGATCGCCCTGGAGCTGGACGAAGGCGACGTACTGATCTCCGCGGCCATTACCGATGGCGAGCGTGAAGTCATGCTGTTCTCCGACGGCGGCAAGGTCACGCGCTTCAAGGAATCCGACGTTCGCGCCATGGGCCGTACCGCCCGTGGTGTACGCGGCATGCGTCTGCCGGAAGGGCAGAAGCTGATTTCGATGCTGATCCCGGAAGAAGGCAGCCAGATCCTCACCGCTTCCGAGCGTGGTTATGGCAAGCGTACGGCCATCAGCGAGTTCCCGGAGTACAAGCGTGGCGGCCAAGGCGTGATCGCCATGGTCAGCAACGACCGCAACGGCCGTCTGGTCGGCGCGGTGCAGGTGCTCGACGGCGAGGAAATCATGCTGATTTCCGACCAGGGCACCCTGGTACGTACCCGTGTGGCTGAAGTGTCGAGCCTGGGTCGTAACACCCAGGGCGTGACCCTGATCAAGCTGGCCAGGGACGAAAAACTGGTCGGCCTGGAGCGTGTCCAGGAGCCGTCGGAAGTCGAAGGCGAGGAGCTGGAAGGTGAAGAGTTTGACGGCGAGGTGATCGCAGCCGGCGATGACAACGTCGACGAGCCGACCCTCGACGCTGCCGCAGACGAAGAAGAACCGCAGGAATAAGCGGACACACAGGGGGCGGATGAAGATTCGCCCCCTTGTTGTTTGTCCCCTTTGAAACATGTGGGAGCTGGCTTGCCTGCGATGGCATCACCACGGTGTCACTGACGTACCGAGGCGCCTGTATCGCAGGCAAGCCAGCTCCCACAAAGGTCCGCTCCGGAAACAGAGCGTTGCCGAACATGATTGCAGCCCCACCAGATCAGAGTGAGATTGGATGTGAGCAAGAGAGCCTATAACTTCTGTGCCGGTCCCGCGGCGCTTCCTGAAGCAGTCCTGCAGCGTGCGCAGGGTGAACTCCTCGACTGGCATGGAAAAGGCCTCTCCGTGATGGAAATGAGCCACCGCAGCGATGAGTTCGTGTCCATCGCCACCAAGGCCGAGCAGGACCTGCGCGACTTGCTGGACATCCCATCCAACTACAAAGTGCTGTTCCTGCAGGGCGGCGCCAGTCAGCAGTTCGCCCAGATTCCGCTGAACCTGCTGCCAGAAGACGGCACGGCTGACTATATCGACACGGGTATCTGGGGCCAGAAGGCCATTGAAGAGGCCTCTCGTTACGGGCACGTCAATGTCGCGGGTACCGCCAAGCCGTACGACTACTTCGCCATTCCCGGTCAGAACGAGTGGAAGCTGTCGAAGGACGCGGCCTACGTGCACTACGTTGCGAACGAAACCATCGGCGGCCTGGAGTTTGACTGGGTGCCGGAAGTCGGTGACGTGCCGCTGGTGTGCGACATGTCCTCGGACATCCTCTCGCGCCCTATCGATGTGTCCAAGTACGGCATGATCTACGCCGGTGCGCAGAAGAACATTGGCCCGAGCGGCATCCTGGTCAACATCATCCGCGAAGACCTGCTCGGTCGCGCCCGCTCGCTGTGCCCGACCATGCTCAACTACAAGGTCGCGGCCGATAACGGCTCGATGTACAACACCCCGCCGGCGTTCGCCTGGTACCTCTCCGGCCTGGTGTTCGAATGGCTGAAAGAGCAGGGCGGTGTGGCCGCCATGGGCAAGCTCAACGAAGTGAAGAAGCGCACCCTGTACGACTTCATCGACGCCAGCGGCCTGTACAGCAACCCAATCAACCTCACCGACCGCTCGTGGATGAACGTACCGTTCCGCCTGGCTGACGACCGCCTGGACAAGCCGTTCCTGGCCGGTGCCGACGAACGCGGCCTGCTCAATCTCAAGGGCCACCGCTCGGTGGGTGGCATGCGCGCTTCCATCTACAACGCCGTCGACATCCACGCGATCAATGCGCTGGTTGCCTACATGGCAGAGTTCGAAAAGGAACACGGCTAATGTCTGAGCAAGAACTCAAGGCCCTGCGCGTGCGCATCGACAGCCTGGACGAGAAGGTCCTGGAGCTGATCAGTGAGCGCGCACGGTGCGCCCAGGAAGTGGCGCGGGTGAAGATGGCGTCCCTGGCTGAAGGCGAAGTGCCGGTGTTCTACCGTCCGGAGCGTGAAGCCCAGGTGCTCAAGCGTGTGATGGAGCGCAACAAAGGCCCGCTGGGCAACGAAGAGATGGCGCGGTTGTTCCGCGAAATCATGTCGTCGTGCCTGGCCCTGGAGCAGCCGCTGAAAGTGGCTTACCTCGGCCCGGAAGGCACTTTCACCCAGGCGGCGGCCATGAAGCACTTCGGCCACGCGGTGATCAGCAAGCCAATGGCAGCGATCGACGAAGTGTTCCGTGAAGTGGCGGCCGGCGCGGTGAACTTTGGTGTGGTGCCGGTGGAAAACTCCACCGAAGGCGCGGTCAACCACACGCTGGACAGCTTCCTTGAGCATGACATGGTGATCTGCGGTGAAGTCGAACTGCGTATTCACCACCACCTGCTGGTGGGTGAGAATACCAAGACCGACAGCATCAGCCGCATTTACTCCCACGCCCAGTCCCTGGCCCAGTGCCGCAAGTGGCTGGACGCGCATTACCCGAATGTCGAGCGCGTGGCAGTATCCAGCAACGCCGAAGCGGCCAAGCGGGTCAAGGGTGAGTGGAACTCAGCGGCCATCGCCGGTGACATGGCGGCGGGCCTGTACGGCCTGACGCGCCTGGCTGAAAAGATCGAGGATCGCCCGGATAACTCCACGCGCTTCCTGATGATCGGTAGCCAGGAAGTGCCACCGACCGGCGACGACAAGACGTCCATCATCGTCTCCATGAGCAACAAGCCCGGCGCGCTGCATGAGCTGCTGGTGCCGTTCCACGATAACGGGATTGACCTGACGCGCATCGAGACTCGTCCTTCGCGCAGCGGTAAATGGACTTACGTGTTCTTTATCGACTTCATCGGCCACCACCGCGACCCACTGGTCAAAGGTGTGCTGGAGAAAATCAGTCAGGAAGCCGTGGCACTCAAGGTGCTGGGCTCTTACCCGAAAGCGGTTTTGTGAGGCTTTAACATGAGTGGCAACTTCCTCGCCCTGGCTCAGCCGGGCGTGCAACAACTGTCGCCTTACGTTCCGGGCAAGCCTGTGGACGAGTTGGCGCGTGAGTTGAACCTGGATCCGGCGAACATCGTCAAGCTGGCCAGTAACGAAAACCCGCTGGGTCCGAGCCCAAAAGTGTTGGCGGCGATTCGTGAAGAACTGGCTGAACTGACCCGCTACCCCGATGGCAACGGTTTTGCCCTCAAGTCACTGCTGGCGGAAAAATGCCGGGTCGAGCTGAACCAGGTCACCCTGGGCAACGGCTCCAACGACATTCTTGAGCTGGTTGGCCGTGCATACTTGGCGCCGGGCTTGAACGCGGTGTTCAGTGAGCACGCGTTTGCGGTCTATCCGATCGTGACCCAGGCGGTCGGCGCTGATGCGCGGGTCGTTCCTGCGAAGGATTGGGGTCATGACCTGCCAGCCATGCTGGCGGCCATCGACGCCCAGACCCGTGTGGTGTTTATCGCCAACCCGAACAACCCGACCGGCACCTGGTTCGACGCACAGGCGTTGAACGACTTCCTGCAAGACGTGCCGGAACACGTGCTGGTCGTGCTGGACGAGGCCTACATCGAATATGCCGAAGGCAGTGATATGCCGAACGGCCTGGATTTCCTGGCGGCCTACCCGAACCTGCTGGTTTCGCGCACGTTCTCCAAGGCTTATGGCCTGGCGTCGCTGCGGGTCGGCTATGGCCTGTCCACTGCTGTAGTTGCCGATGTGCTGAACCGTGTGCGCCAGCCGTTCAACGTCAACAGCCTCGCCCTGGCGGCAGCCTGTGCTGCGGTGAAGGATGCCGAGTACCTGGAAGAAGGCCGTCGCATCAACGAAAGCGGCATGCTGCAACTGCAGGAAGGCTTCCGTGAGCTGGGGCTGGGCTGGATTCCGTCCAAGGGCAACTTCATTTGTGTTGATCTCGGCCAAGTGGCTGCGCCGGTGTTCCAGGGCTTGTTGCGCGAAGGCGTGATCGTGCGTCCGACCGCCAACTACGGCATGCCGAACCACCTGCGTATTACCATCGGTCTGCCGGCA
This sequence comes from Pseudomonas reactans, assembly GCF_013387025.1. Lineage (NCBI taxonomy): Bacteria > Pseudomonadati > Pseudomonadota > Gammaproteobacteria > Pseudomonadales > Pseudomonadaceae > Pseudomonas > Pseudomonas reactans. The sequence goes on from NZ_JACAQP010000012.1 coordinate 42,621, forward strand.
GAAAACGCCCGCTTCCTGGAGGCGCTGGCCAAGGTTCTGGCCCGTGGTTGATGTCACTGCATTGCAACCTGCTGTGCCTATGATCGGTCGCCTGGTGGTGGTCGGTCTGGGATTGATCGGCGGCTCCTTTGCTAAAGGCCTGCGTGAAAGCGGGCTGTGTGGCGAAGTCGTCGGTGTGGACCTGGACCCGCAATCGCGCAAGTTGGCGGTTGAGTTGGGCGTGGTCGATCGTTGTGAGGCGGACCTGGCGCTCGCGTGCCAGGGCGCTGACGTGATCCAGTTGGCCGTGCCGATCCTGGCCATGGAGAAGTTGCTTGCCGTGCTGGCGGGCATGGACCTGGGCCAGGCGATCCTGACGGATGTCGGTAGCGCCAAAGGCAATGTGGTGCGCGCGGCGCAACGGGCCTTTGGTGGTATGCCGGCGCGTTTTGTGCCGGGGCATCCGATTGCCGGCTCCGAGCAGAGCGGGGTGGAGGCGTCCAATGCGCAGTTGTTCCGTCGCCATAAAGTCATCCTGACGCCACTGGAGCAAACCGATCCGGCTGCACTGGCGGTGGTGGATCGTTTGTGGCGTGAGTTGGGCGCGGATGTCGAGCATATGCAGGTCGAGCGTCATGACGAAGTGCTGGCCGCAACCAGCCATCTGCCGCATTTACTCGCATTCGGCCTGGTGGACTCCCTGGCCAAGCGCAACGAAAACCTCGAGATTTTCCGTTACGCCGCCGGTGGCTTCCGTGATTTCACGCGGATTGCCGGCAGCGACCCGGTGATGTGGCACGATATCTTCCTCGCCAATCGCGAAGCGGTGTTGCGCACCCTGGACACCTTCCGCAGCGACCTCGACGCCTTGCGCGACGCGGTTGATGCCGGAGATGGCCATCAATTATTGGGCGTGTTTACCCGTGCGCGGGTGGCGCGTGAGCATTTCAGCAAGATCCTGGCGCGCCGGGCCTACATGGAAACCGCTGTGAACGCTGATGAGTTGACCTTCCTCGCCGAACCGGGTGGCCGCTTGAGCGGAAGTATTCGGGTACCGGGCGACAAGTCGATCTCCCATCGGTCGATCATGCTGGGTTCGTTGGCTGAGGGTGTGACTGAGGTCGAAGGTTTCCTTGAAGGCGAAGACGCCCTGGCGACCTTGCAGGCATTTCGCGACATGGGTGTGGTGATTGAAGGCCCGCACCATGGGCGCGTAACCATTCATGGTGTCGGGCTGAATGGCCTGAAGCCGGCGCCGGGACCGATTTATCTCGGTAATTCCGGGACTTCCATGCGCCTGCTGTCCGGTTTGCTAGCGGCGCAGAGCTTCGACAGTGTGCTGACCGGTGACGCGTCCCTGTCCAAGCGCCCGATGAGTCGTGTGGCTAAGCCGCTGCGGGAAATGGGGGCAGTGATCGAGACCGGGCCGGAAGGGCGTCCGCCGCTGACCATTCGGGGTGGCCAGTCGTTGAAAGGCCTGGCTTACGTGATGCCGATGGCCAGTGCCCAGGTCAAATCCTGCCTATTGCTGGCCGGGTTGTACGCTGAAGGCAAAACCGCGGTGACCGAGCCTGCGCCGACCCGTGACCACACCGAGCGCATGTTGCGCGGCTTTGGTTATCCGGTGGCGGTGGAGGGTGCGACGGCGTCGGTGGAGTCCGGTCATGCGCTGACGGCTGCTCATATAGAAGTGCCGGGGGATATTTCTTCTTCGGCGTTTTTCCTGGTGGCGGCCTCGATTGCCGAGGGTTCTGAATTGCTGCTGGAGCATGTGGGTGTCAATCCGACGCGTACCGGCGTGATCGATATCCTGCGGCTGATGGGTGCGGATATCACCCTGGAGAACCAGCGTGAGGTGGGTGGAGAGCCTGTCGCGGATCTGCGCGTACGAGCAGCACCGCTGAAGGGTATCGAGATTCCTGAAGCGTTGGTGCCGTTGGCGATCGATGAGTTTCCAGTGTTGTTCGTCGCCGCGGCCTGTGCCGAGGGACGAACGGTGTTGCGTGGTGCTTCAGAGCTACGTGTGAAAGAGTCCGACCGTATCCAGGTGATGGCCGACGGTCTGTTGGCGCTGGGCGTTAAGTGTGAACCGACCCCTGATGGGATTATCATTGAGGGTGGCCTGATGGGCGGTGGTGAAGTGCATGCCCATGGCGATCACCGGATTGCCATGGCCTTCAGCGTGGCTTCCCTACGGGCGGCGGCGCCGATTCGTATCCGTGACTGCGCCAATGTTGCTACGTCTTTTCCGAACTTTCTTACACTGTGTGCCCACGTCGGCATCCGTGTTGCCCAAGAGGCTCAATTGTGAATATCAAAGCACCGGTGATTACCATCGACGGGCCAAGCGGCTCGGGCAAAGGCACGATCGCCGGCATCCTGGCCAAGCGCCTGGGCTGGTGCCTGCTGGATTCCGGCGCGCTGTACCGCCTGCTGGCATTCGCCGCACGCAATCATGGCGTCGACCTGACCAACGAAGAATCCCTGAAGCTGCTGGCGGCGCACCTTGATGTGCAGTTTGTCGGTGCGACGGAAGGTCATCCCCAGCGCATCATCCTTGAAGGGGATGATGTGACGGACGACCTGCGCAACGAACAAGTCGGCTCCTGGGCGTCCCAGGTTGCCGCGCTGCCGGCCGTACGTGATGCGCTGCTTCAGCGCCAGCGGGCTTTTCAAGAGCCGCCGGGCCTGGTGGCCGATGGCCGTGATATGGGAACCGTGGTGTTTCCCGAAGCGCCCTTGAAGATTTTCCTGACCGCCAGCGCCGAGGAGCGGGCTCGCCGCCGCTACTTGCAGTTGAAGGGCAAAGTCGATGGTGTTAGTCTGTCGAGTCTGCTAGATGAGATCCGTGCACGCGATGAGCGTGATACCCAGCGCGCAGTAGCCCCGCTCAAGCCGGCGGCTGATGCCATACAGCTGGATTCCACGGAGTTGTCCATCGAGCAGGTGCTGGAACGCATCTTGAGTGAAATCGCCATTCGCGATATCGCCGGGTGATCAAGAAGGCCGCAGGGGACCAGTCATAGTCCTGCGGTGGCTTCTTTTAACTGAAACTGACCCACACCGTCTGGGGTGTGGAGATGGGCGTATTCTTCGCCCTTATCAACAGGAATTAAAATGAGCGAAAGCTTTGCGGAACTCTTTGAAGAAAGCCTAAAAACCCTGAACCTTCAGGCAGGCTCCATCATCACCGGTGTTATCGTTGATATCGATTACCAAGCTCGCTGGGTAACCGTTCACGCTGGTCTGAAGTCTGAAGCTCTGATCCCGCTGGAACAGTTCTACAACGATGCTGGCGACCTGACTATCAATGTCGGTGACGAAGTTCACGTTGCTCTGGACTCGGTTGAAGACGGTTTCGGTGAAACCAAGCTGTCCCGTGAAAAAGCCAAGCGCGCTGAATGCTGGATTGTTCTCGAAGCAGCCTTCGCAGCTGAAGAAGTGGTCAAGGGCGTTATCAACGGTAAGGTTAAAGGCGGCTTCACTGTCGACGTTAACGGCATCCGTGCGTTCCTGCCAGGTTCTTTGGTCGACGTTCGTCCTGTGCGCGACACCACGCACCTGGAAGGCAAAGAACTCGAATTCAAGGTCATCAAACTCGACCAGAAGCGCAACAACGTTGTCGTTTCCCGTCGCAGCGTCCTGGAAGCAGAGAACTCCGCCGAGCGTGAAGCTCTGCTGGAATCCCTGCAGGAAGGCCAACAAGTCAAAGGTATCGTCAAAAACCTCACCGACTACGGCGCATTCGTCGACCTGGGTGGCGTGGATGGCCTGCTGCACATTACCGACATGGCTTGGAAGCGTATCAAGCATCCTTCCGAAATCGTCAACGTTGGCGACGAGATCGATGTCAAGGTTCTGAAATACGATCGCGAGCGCAACCGTGTTTCCCTGGGCCTGAAGCAACTGGGTGAAGATCCATGGGTTGCTATCAAAGCCCGTTACCCAGAAAGCACTCGCGTAACCGCGCGTGTTACCAACCTGACCGACTACGGCTGCTTCGCTGAGCTGGAAGAAGGCGTTGAAGGCCTGGTACACGTTTCCGAAATGGACTGGACCAACAAAAACATCCACCCTTCGAAAGTCGTACAAGTCGGCGACGAAGTGGAAGTTATGGTTCTGGACATCGACGAAGAGCGTCGTCGTATCTCCCTGGGCATCAAGCAGTGCAAATCTAACCCATGGGAAGATTTCTCTGGCCAGTTCAACAAGGGCGATAAAATCTCCGGCACCATCAAGTCGATCACCGATTTCGGTATCTTCATTGGTCTGGACGGCGGCATCGACGGCCTGGTTCACCTGTCCGACATCTCCTGGAACGAAGTGGGCGAAGAAGCTGTTCGTCGTTTCAAGAAGGGCGACGAGCTGGACACCGTTATCCTGTCGGTTGACCCAGAGCGCGAGCGTATCTCCCTGGGTATCAAGCAACTGGAAAGCGATCCGTTCTCCGAGTACGTTCAAGAGAACGACAAAGGCGCAATCGTTAAAGGCACTGTGAAAGAAGTTGACGCCAAAGGCGCCATCATCGTTCTGGCCGACGATATCGAAGCGACTCTGAAAGCCTCCGAAATCAGCCGTGACCGCGTTGAAGATGCGCGCAACGTTCTGAAAGAAGGCCAGGAAGTAGAAGCCAAGATCATCAGCGTTGATCGCAAGAGCCGCGTAATCCAACTCTCCATCAAGTCGAAAGACGAAGTTGAAGAGAAAGAAGCTATCCAGAGCCTGAAATCTGCTCCGGAAGCTGCACAAGGCGAGACCACTATGGCCTCCCTGCTGCGCGAAGCAATGGCTAAGCAGAACTAAGTTCTGTAAAGCTGTAGAAAAAGGGCGACTTCGGTCGCCCTTTTTTGTGCCTGAAATTCGTTGAATCAACAACCTAGAACCAAGGCGTTCAGCTCAGTGTCAGAACTGGCTATAGTCTTAAGAAAAAAGCGGTTCCCGTGTTGTAGCTTCAGTAAGGATTTAAATGAACAGGCTTATCGTAATACTTGCATTGGTAATGCTTGCAGGCTGCTCCACCACCAGCGCCAAGACCCATGCCAAGCGCGGCGTCAGTGGCATCGAGATCGACTGCTCAGGGCTTGGCAACAACTGGCAGAAGTGCGAGAAGCGCGCCACTCGGGAGTGCAAAATGCAAGGCTACAAGGTCATCACCAGGTCCAGTGATGCCCAGGATGAAGAGGGTGACTCTCTCTTTGGCTGGAACCCCGCCGGTGCAGTGACGCGGACGATGCTGGTGATCTGCAATTGAACGAATAGCACCTTCGATACGAGGGTTTATTCAACTAGCAGATAAGTTTATGCATGGGCTGTTCAAATTCATCAAGTCATGCTAAAACCTTCGGAGCGCTTTTCCTAGCTGCTTGAAAAAGAAGGGAAAAATATGACGAAGTCGGAGTTGATCGAACGAATTGTCACCCATCAAGGGCTGCTCTCATCCAAGGATGTCGAGTTGGCTATCAAGACCATGCTTGAGCAAATGTCCCAATGCCTGGCGACCGGGGATCGCATTGAGATCCGTGGGTTTGGGAGCTTTTCCCTTCACTATCGCGCGCCGCGTGTGGGCCGTAATCCGAAAACCGGCCAGTCCGTCAGTCTTGACGGCAAGTTCGTACCTCACTTCAAGCCGGGTAAGGAATTGCGTGATCGTGTGAACGAAGACGAGGAAGAAGGCGTCTGATCGACTTCAGGAGAATGTTATGTCTAGACTTGCGCGCTTTGCATCGATTGTATCTGTTTTGTTCTTCGCGCTCGTTGTCGTTTTTTTTGTGCTCGAGAATCAGCAAGGTGCGACACTGTCGTTTTTCGGCTGGTCCACGGTTGAGTTACCTGTTTCAGTTTTCACCTTACTGGCGTTACTCGTGGGAATGATTGTTGGGCCTGCACTAGGTATGGTGCTTGGCCGTAAGAGAATACGTCAGAAGGCCTGATCGATATGTGCTTGGGGGTTGCCGTAGTCTTATGCTTGAACCATGCGGCATTTTATCCTCTCGGCAAGCGAAGCCTGACATAAGGGCGAGCTAGTCCTCCTATTTTAAGGTGGGGCTTTTTACCGCTCTGACGAAGTCGTTAAGCGTTTATCTGTATGAAATCTTCCGTCATGTCACATCAATAACCAGTCAGCGTTAATCTCCCTAGGGTGTCCAGTCTTGTGCACATCCTCTCATTGCCGTTTGGGCATGTCCTCACGCATCCGTGTTCGCTTTTGACTTTAAGGATGCAGGCCTTAAAATAGCCAACAATTTCCATGCCCTTCATCTTTAACTGCACCACACCAAGCTTATTTTTCGGGCTGTTTGCTAACGAGCTTCGACGTTTTCCTTGAACCTCTTCACCGTTGAGCATTCCGGGGCGGCAGGTTGGCTTTGTTGGTCTGCAGGCATTGAGGTGAGTGGTCGACTAGAAGCTTGTCGTGATGTGCGCGTTGCTTTAGGACTTACTATGTTCAGCGGAAAAACGCTTCTAATCACCGGTGGCACCGGTTCATTCGGCAACGCCGTCCTCAAGCGTTTCCTCGACAGTGGTATCGCAGAAATCCGCATCTTCAGTCGCGACGAGAAGAAGCAGGATGACATGCGCAAGCGTTATGCCGACACCAAGCTGAAGTTTTACATAGGTGATGTGCGCGACTACCAGAGCGTTCTCAATGCCACGCGCGGCGTGGATTACATTTTTCACGCTGCTGCTCTGAAGCAGGTGCCTTCCTGCGAGTTTCATCCCATGGAGGCGGTCAAGACCAACGTTATTGGCACTGAGAATGTCCTGGAAGCCGCTATCCAGAATTCGGTCAAGCGAGTGGTTTGCCTAAGCACCGACAAGGCTGTCTACCCGATCAATGCCATGGGTATCTCCAAGGCAATGATGGAAAAAGTCATGGTTGCCAAATCCCGTAACGTGGATGATGCCAAGACGGTTATCTGCGGTACTCGCTACGGTAACGTCATGGCTTCACGAGGTTCTGTGATTCCTCTGTTCATCGAACAGATTCGTGCAGGTCAGGCATTGACGTTGACTGATCCGAGCATGACGCGCTTCATGATGACGCTGTCGGACGCCGTGGACTTGGTGTTGTATGCTTTCGAGCATGGCTGCAATGGTGATCTGTTTGTTCAGAAGGCACCAGCGGCGACGGTTGAAACCCTGGCCAAGGCTTTGACCGCAATGGTCGGTAAGCCTGAGCATCCTATCCAGGTCATCGGTACTCGTCATGGCGAAAAGCTGTTTGAAGCGCTGCTGAGCCGTGAAGAAATGGCTTGCGCTGAAGACAGGGGCGATTACTACCGCATTCCGCCCGACCTACGTGACTTGAACTACTCAAAATTTGTAGAGCAGGGCGAAGAAAAAATCTCTCGCACGGAAGACTACAACTCTCATAACACTGAGCGGTTGGATGTGGCCGGCATGCAACGGCTGCTGCTCAAACTCGAGTTCATGAAGGCAATCCAGCGTGGCGAACTCGCTACGCCGGAGGAGTGAGTGATGAAGGTACTGATCACCGGCGCCAACGGGTTCGTCGGTAAGAACCTGATAGCGCATTTAAGTGAGCGCAGTGATATCGACGTGGTTGCCTTTACCCGTGATAACAACATCGCACAATTGCCCGCGCTGGTTGCCGAGGTTGATTTTGTCTTCCACCTTGCGGGGGTCAATCGTCCGCAATCGTCCGAGGAGTTCAAGGTTGGCAACACTGACTTGACCCTGGCTCTGTGCGACGCAATCAAGATGAGTGGCAAGCCCACTCCCGTGGTTTACACCTCCTCGATCCAGGCAGATCTTGATAATCCCTACGGTATCAGCAAGCGGGCTGCTGAACATGCATTGCACGATCTACAGGCGAGCCACGGTTCCAGGGTTCATGTTCTGCGCCTGCCCAACGTGTTTGGAAAGTGGGCACGGCCTGATTACAACTCGGCCGTGGCGACTTTCTGCCACAACATCACCCGAGGCCTGCCGATCCAGGTCAATGATCGGCACGCGATGGTCAGCCTGGTTTACATCGACGATGTGGTCGATTGTTTCACCCGGATAATGGACTCGGGCTCGCCTCATGATTCAGTTGCTCAGGTGGCCCCGGTTTACAGCATTTCTGTGGGGGAGTTGGCTGATCAGCTGCATGCGTTTCGCGACAGTCGCGACACGCTGATCAGCGAGACCGTTGGCACGGGCCTGGTGCGAGCACTTTACTCCACCTACGTCAGTTACCTGCCGGTCGAGCAATTTACCTACGACGTTCCGAAGTACGGTGATCCTCGTGGTGTTTTTGTTGAAATGCTGAAGACCCGGGACAGTGGGCAGTTTTCCTATTTTACCGCCCACCCTGGCGTGACACGGGGCGGTCATTATCACCACTCCAAGACCGAGAAATTCCTGGTAATCAAAGGCAAGGCCTGCTTTCGCTTTCGCCATATAGTATCTGGGGAGTTTTATGAGCTGCTTACTGAGGGTGAGCAACCGCGGATAGTGGAAACGGTGCCTGGCTGGACTCACGACATTACCAATGTCGGGGAGGAAGAGATGATCGTCATGCTCTGGGCCAATGAGATCTTTGATCGTGAGCGCCCGGACACCTTTGCAATGCCGGTGGGTACTCAAGCCTGAGCATGGGCGCATCAGGCAATGCATGGGGCGGACGGCTCCGATGCCAATGATTCTGGAAGAGTGTTGAAATGAAAAAAATGAAAGTTGTCACCGTTGTGGGGACGCGCCCTGAAATCATTCGCCTGTCGCGGGTGATGGCCAAGCTTGACGAACACTGTGAACACATTCTGGTGCATACCGGGCAGAACTACGATTACGAATTGAACGAGATTTTTTTCCAGGATCTTGGCATTCGCAAGCCTGACCATTTTCTCAACGCTGCCGGCGCAAGTGGTGCGCAAACGATCGGCAACGTGATCATTGCGGTGGACCAGGTGCTGGAGGAAGTGAAGCCCGAAGCCCTCCTGATCCTCGGTGACACCAACAGCTGCATGGCTGTGATTCCGGCCAAGCGCCGCAGGATCCCGACATTTCACATGGAAGCCGGCAATCGCTGTTTTGACATGCGCGTGCCTGAAGAAATCAATCGCCGCATCGTTGATCACACCGCTGACATCAACCTGACCTACAGCAGCATTGCACGTGATTACCTGTTGAGCGAAGGGCTGCCGCCGGACAGGGTGATCAAGACGGGCAGTCCTATGTTTGAAGTGCTCAATTACTACCGCGATGGCATCGAAGCCTCGGATGTACTGGAGCGGCTCGGCCTGGAGGCCGGCAAGTTTTTCGTCGTGAGTGCGCATCGCGAAGAGAATATCGATTCCGACAAGAACTTCCTCAAGTTGGTCGAAGTGTTGAACACCGTCGCTGCCCATTACGACTTGCCGGTGATCGTGACCACTCACCCTCGTACGCAAAAGCGCGTCGATGCCATGGGTGTGAAGTTCCACAAGAATGTGCAATTGCTCAAGCCGCTGGGGTTCAAGGATTACAACAAGTTGCAACTGACAGCCAAAACGGTGTTGTCGGACAGCGGCACCATCAACGAAGAGTCATCGATTCTCAATTTCCCCGCGCTGAATCTGCGAGAAGCCCATGAGCGGCCGGAAGGGATGGAGGAGGCGGCTGTCATGATGGTCGGCCTGGAGGTCGAGCGTGCCATGCAAGGCTTGCAGCTTCTGGAAAGTCAGGCATCGGGGCAGGAACGGACGCTACGGCTTGTCGCCGATTACAGCATGCCCAATGTCGCTGAAAAGGTCGTGCGGATTATCCATAGCTACCGTGACTACGTCATGCGCACCGTATGGAAGCAATATTGATTGGACAGGCTCTCCCAGGAAAAGCCACTCAAGATATTGGTGGTGACCCAGTACTTCTGGCCCGAAAACATGCGCATCAACAACATGGTCGAAGGCTTTGTCGCCAAAGGCCATGAGGTGACAGTGCTCACCGGCTTGCCCAATTATCCGGAAGGGCAGGTCTTTGCTGATTTTCGGCGTGATCCCACGCAGTTCTCCAGTTATCGGGGGGCTCGCGTCATCCGAGTGCCGATGCTGGCGCGAGGCAAGGGCAACTTCACGCTGGCCATGAATTACCTCTCGTTTTTCAGTAGCGCCTCTATCGTTGGCAGTTACAAACTGCGCGGTCAGTCGTTCGATTCGATCTTTGTATATGGTGTGTCGCCAATCATGGGGGCAATCCCAGCCCTGGTGCTGGGTCGCTTGAAAAAGGCCCCGGTGTTCATCTGGGTACTGGACCTGTGGCCGGAAAGTCTCAGGGCGGTGGGGGTTATCGAAAGCCCTCGGCTGCTTAGACTGGTTGGCAAGGTGGTGTCCTGGATCTACAACCGTACCGATTACTTGCTGTTGCAGTCACGTTCGTTCGATGAGAACGTCAAGCAATACTGCACGCGTGCGATGGGCGCAGATCGGTTGGTGTATTTCCCCAGCTGGGCCGAGGATGATTTTTCGGGGGAGGTGCAAGCGCCTTCTGAGCTGCTGCAGCGCGACGATACGGTGTTTACGATCCTCTTTGCCGGCAACATTGGTGACGCGCAGGATTTTCCAGCGATCATGGCGGCAGTCAAGGCGGTCAAGGCGGACCTGCCTGTGCGCTGGGTGATTGTGGGTGACGGCCGGGCCAGTCAATGGCTGGCCAAGCATGTGGCAGAAAACCGAATGGACAACGTCCTGCTGCTCGGACGGCATCCTTTGGAGAAAATGCCAGCGCTGTTCGCTGTGGCGGACGCTTTACTGGTTTCGTTAAGGACGAATGACGTTTTCGAGAAAACCATCCCGGGTAAGGTCCAGGCTTACCTGGCATCGGGAAAACCCGTGATCGCCATGATTGACGGTGAAGCGGCCAACGTCGTGACCGGGTCGGGTGCAGGCATGGTCTGTGCTTCAGGCGATGCTCAGGGGCTGGCAAGTATCGTGCGTACCATGGGCGCGTTGCCCAAGTCCGAGCTCGAGAACATGGGCCTGTTGGGCAGACATTACTACCTTGAGCATTTTGCCAAGGAGACGTTGTTCGACCGTCTTGAGTCGCTTTTCAGGAAGGCTACCCTGAGGCGCAACGAAAAATGATCGGAAATCCATGCTCACCCACACCGTTCAAGGCATCGCAGCCACTGCGATGCGGTGTGCCAGTCAGTGTCGTCCAGCAATGAGTGCTGGACCCTTTTACCCGCATCTGTTTCAGGAACTGTTTCCTACATGACCATTTGGTTAGTGTTTGCCGCGGTGCTCTCAGCATCGCTTCTATTGACTTGGGTCCTACGCCGTTATGCCTTGTCGCGTAGTTTGATGGACATTCCCAATGGCCGCAGTTCGCACTCTGTACCGACGCCACGAGGTGGTGGTGTCGCAATCGTGCTGACGTATCTGGTGACATTGGTGCTGGTGGCGTTTGCTGGTTGGGTCAGTTGGAGTATCGCGTTGCCGTTGTTGGGCGCTGGGGCGTTGATCGCGGTCGTGGGCTTTCTGGACGATCATGGTCATATCGCCGCACGCTGGCGTCTATTGTCCCACTTTGGCGCAGCCATCTGGGCGTTGTTCTGGATGGGTGGGCTACCCACTATCAGTCTTGTCGGCGTTGAGTTGGACCTTGGCTGGCTGGGTCACGTACTGGCAGCCTTGTATCTGGTCTGGATGCTGAATTTGTATAACTTCATGGACGGCATTGACGGCATTGCCAGCATCGAGGCCGTCTGCGCCTGTGCAGGCGCGTGCCTGGTGTATTGGCTGACGGGTCATGAAGACCTCATGCTCGCACCGATGCTGTTGGCGGTCGCGGTGCTTGGGTTTTTATACTGGAACTTCCCTCCTGCCCGCATTTTCATGGGCGATGCGGGGAGTGGCTTCCTTGGGGTGGTGATCGGCATCCTGTCGCTCCATGCGGCGTGGGCGGCACCCGAGATGCTTTGGGTCTGGTTGATTTTGCTGGGTGTATTCGTTGTTGATGCGACCTTCACTTTGGGGCGACGCCTGTTACGTGGGGACAAGGTCTATGAAGCGCATCGCAGTCATGCCTATCAGTATGCATCGCGCCTGGCAGGCCGTCATTTGCCGGTTACGCTAACGGTGATGGCGATTAATTTGTTGTGGTTGTTGCCGATCGCGCTCTTTGTCGGCCTGGGGTTTGACGGCGTTCTGGGGCTGCTGGTGGCTTATGTTCCGCTGGTGTTGCTGGCTATCAGGTTTCATGCGGGTGAGCTTGAAAAAGCGTGATAATTGATTGGCGCTGGGGCTTGAATGGTCTGCTGCACACTCACATGACTGACGTTTTTTGCTGGTAGTACTAGGGACTGGGGTATAAAGGGTTTATGGAAAGTTTACGTGCCCGATTGGTGGGCTTGCCGCGCAGGCAAAAACGTTTCTTGCAAGTGGCGACCGACATCGTTCTGGTATGGGCGGCGTTGTGGTTGGCATTTGTCGTGCGCTTGGGGTTTGACGACCTCAACAACCCCTTCGTAGTCCATTTGTGGTTGTTTCTCAGCGCGCCGGTTATTGCCATCCCGCTTTTTATCCACTTTGGCATGTACCGGGCGGTGATGCGTTATTTCGGCAATGATGCGCTGATTGCAATCATCAAGGCCGTTAGCCTCTCCGCGTTGTTACTGGCTCTGGTGGTGTACTTGTACAGCAATCATCAGACCGTGGTGCCACGTTCAATCGTATTCAATTATTGGTGGCTGAGCATGGTCATCATTGGCGGCTTGCGCTTGGCAATGCGCCAATATTTTCAGGGCGACTGGTTTACCGCCGCTCAGCATGTGCCTTTCACCAGTCGTGATGATGGCCTTATCAAGGTGGCTATCTACGGGGCCGGGGCGGCGGGTAACCAATTGGTTGCGGCCTTGCGCATGGGCCGGGTAATGCGTCCGGTGGCGTTTATCGATGACGACAGCGGCATCTCGGATCGCATCATATCAGGGCTGCAGGTCTACAAGCCCAAGCGTATCCAGCAGATGATCGATGAGACCGGTGCTGAAGAGCTGCTGCTGGCAATTCCGTCATCCACACGATCTCGCCGCAGAGAAATACTGGGTTATCTGGAAGGATACCCGTTGCATGTGCGCAGTGTTCCCGGGTTCATGGACCTGGCCAGTGGTCGAGTCAAAGTCGATGATATCCAGGAGGTAGACATTGCCGACCTGCTGGGTAGAGATCCCGTACCCGCGCAGCCTGAGTTGCTGGAGCGATGCATCAAGCACCGTGTAGTGTTGGTTTCCGGTGCTGGCGGTTCGATTGGATCGGAACTTTGCCGCCAGATCCTCACGTTGGAGCCCACCAGCCTATTGCTGTTCGACCACAGTGAGTACAACCTTTACTGCATCCTGTCCGAACTTGAGCAGCGTGTTCAATCAGAATCATTGAATGTAACGCTGCTGCCGATCCTCGGTTCGGTACGGCATCAAGGCAAACTGTTGGAGGTTATGAATACCTGGTCAGTCGATACGGTCTACCATGCAGCAGCCTACAAGCATGTACCCATGGTGGAGCACAATATTGCCGAAGGTATTCTTAATAACGTGATTGGCACTCTTAATACCGCTCAGGCTGCACTGCAGGCTGGTGTCGAGAACTTCGTGCTTATTTCTACCGACAAGGCCGTGCGGCCAACCAATGTGATGGGTAGCACCAAGCGGCTGGCGGAGCTTGTGTTGCAAGCCTTGAGCAAGGAGTTGGCGCCGAGATTGTTTGGCGATGCGTCAAACATTTCACGGGTCAACAAAACCCGTTTTACCATGGTTCGTTTTGGTAACGTGCTGGGCTCGTCAGGTTCGGTTATTCCGTTGTTCCATAAGCAAATCCAGGCGGGTGGGCCGCTGACGGTGACCCATCCGAAGATAACTCGCTATTTCATGACGATACCTGAGGCTGCGCAGTTGGTTATCCAGGCGGGTTCGATGGGGCAGGGGGGGGGATGTCTTCGTGCTCGATATGGGCGAGCCGGTGAAAATTGTAGAGCTTGCCGAAAAGATGATTCACTTATCAGGCCTGAGTATCCGCTCCGAGAAAAACCCGCACGGAGATATCCTGATCAATTTCAGTGGGCTGCGTCCCGGTGAAAAGCTGTATGAAGAGTTGCTGATTGGCGACAACGTCGCTGCCACAAATCATCCGATGATCATGCGCGCCAATGAGGAGCTTTTGGACTGGGAGCTGCTCAAGGGGCGATTGCAAGGCTTGTTGGCAGCTGTTGAAGAGGGGGACTTCTCGCTCGTCAGGCAGCTTTTGAAAGACACCGTCAGTGGCTACAACCCAGAAGGTGAGATCGTTGACTGGGTGCATATCCAGCGACACCGCGAAGTCTGATCAGCGCATTACCGCTCTGATGGACCTGTTTGCAGGTTCATCAGAGCTCGCAATAGAGAGGCTTGTATTAGAGCTTCCAGAGCTTTTTGTTTAGCCTGAAACTCGAGAGGTAGACGAACAGTCTCGATATGTTCATGAACCGGTTAGGGCCTACAACGTAAAGAATCCCCTTTAGCAATGAGTTGATGATCTGGAGCTTTCCAGAGTGAGTTTGCGCATCACCAAACCCTGCCGGTTTGTATTGACCCCCCGCCTCGAACAAGTAGTTCTTCCTGGCAAAAGTATAGACGGGGCCGGCGGCGTCGAAAGGGTCATGGCCAACGGGTAGTTCATCCAGCACGCTGGCGTAGGCCCTTCTCAGCGTAGGCGATATGTATTTTCCATCGCTCATGTAATCAAATGCATAGGCTGCGCTGGAAGGGAAAGATGAAAAGTTGGAGAGTCGTTCTTTGTAATAGAAGCTGACTTCCTGAAGGTCCTCACGTTTTTTCTCTCTTCCCGCAAATGCACGCTTGCTCAACAGTGCCGGGTTCTTCTCATCAAACGAACTGAAATGGAAGAAAACCAGCGGGCACTCCCCGTTTACCGTATAGCCACCCTGGCCGTCAGGCGAGAGGGTTCGCTCATGGCTATTCCAAAAAGCTACGTTGTAGCCAAGATTGAACGATACGTGCAGGGTCGGGAAGAAGCAGGGAGCAATACTGACCCATTTCTGATCAGTCGAAAGTCCGAATTGCGTTTCGAAATAGCAGTGTTCCAGGCAGCGCTCATTCCACCACTGGAGAAACCGTATGCCTTCCGAGGTATTGGAAACTGCGTAGAAGCCCAGGTTGAAGGAGCCAAAGCGCAGCATCCCGATATCACCTTCAACATGAGGCGTGACGTAGTGAGGCGTTAGAATGATGTCGCGCGTGTCTAGCTCGCCCCATAAACCATCGAGGCGGCTGAATACGCAGGTATCCGGGTCCAGGAACACCACCTTTTCGTGCTGCTCAAGAAGCTTTAAGGTGATCCAGGGCTTAAGGCTGGTACTGAACTCGACGATGTCATATTTGAAGGCGTAATGCCGGACGTCAGTCAGTCCGATCTCTTCAACCCAATAGAACTCTGCCAGGTCGGTCGGCAGGTCCATCTCGACCTTGCGATCAAAAATATAGATCTTCAGTTTCGGCTGATCGAATTTAACCAATGACTCGGCCAGTACCAGCGCCTTGGATAAGTAAGCCAGATTGCACACGGTAAAAATGGCTGAGCGCCCGCCGGACATGCCTTTTTCATCAGTCACGTTTAAAAATTCCTAATGTATTGATTACCCTGACGAGGATCTGAGAGGCGCAATAGAGGGTCAGTGATCTTGTTATTCTGAGCGCGAAGCCAACCTGGCGGCTCTTGAGCGCAGAAAAAATAAGTTTGAGATTCGACGAAACGGTGTCTTTTATTCTGGATCCTGAATAGGCCCGCATTGAATAAGTGCGGCCCGCGATGCGATAGCGACTGTCGGCCTGCTCCGTGACATGATCGAAACCCGGTGTGGCACCGCAGACACCAATGCGATAGTTCTTGTTTAACGAATCGAGGCAGAATTTATAATCCACACTGTCAACGAAGTAGCTGCAGTCCATCCAGTCAAGGGCTTTGAGTTTGTCCAGGAAGTAAAGACTGCCACTGTTGATCAGTAACGGCACATCCCGTACTCGGGCACTTCCACCGGCTTTGAAGGCGATTGCACTGAACGCGTTGTAGGCGTCGATGTTGTCGGCAAAATTGCTTTCTATATAAGACAATGTTTCGCTGCTGAACCCTGTGTCCTGATCAAAAAACAGAAGCGCTGAATGACCGTGTTGATAGGCATTGGCACACACGGTTGAAATGCCGATGCCCAGCCCCAGGTTTTTGCCACAGGTAAAATAGTGGATGCGTGGGTTGGGTTCAGCGAGTTCTCGCACGTTGGTAACGTCAGGTGAGTTGTCGAATACGTAGACTTCAAATCCATTCGAGGAAGTCAATTCGAGCCTGCGCAACAACTCCGCGCCTGCGTGATAGACAACGATACCTACTGCAATCTTACGTGTCATGCCATACCTTTGATGTGTGGAACCGCCTGTTCTGGGGCCACGCTTAAACATTTAACCATTTGCTCTCTTTGTCGCTCCAGACTTTCACGACCCTGGCGGGGCAGCCCACAGCAATGACATTACTGGGGATATCTTTGGCGACAACGCTGTTCGCGCCGATGATCGACCCATTGCCGATAGAGGTGTTTGGCAGCACGACGACATTGTCCCCGATCCATACGTTATCGCCAATGGTCACGGGGCCGCTGCTGGCCAGCTTTCTTTCAAAAGGTGTTTCGTAGGGGCTGGATTGGTCTTCCCCCGAGTAGGCGCCGTGGGAATGGTCGGTAATGTGAATCTTGCTGCCCATCAAGACATTGCGACCGATCGTTATTCTGTTGCAGCACGCTATATGCAAATGGTCACTGGCGGAGAAGTTCTCACCAATGTCGATCTGCGGCCGGTACATGAACGTAAGGTATTGAGAGATCGCGTGTAGCCAGAGCCCTTCACCTACCCTGAAATTATTGCCCAGCGTGATGTGTTCCAAACCAAATACCTTGGGTGCGCGGCCAAGGTAGGCGCGTCGCCCGGTGATCGGAAAAATTCTGAGGTGAATAAATGCGCGCCACGTCAATAGTACCCTGCCCATCAGCATTGGGAAGATGAACAGATGGTGTTGTTTGAGCTTCTTCAGGAAATATGACACCGTATTTACTCGAGTTTGGACAGTGACGAATCGCTGCTGGGTGGGAATCTGATCAGTGTTCAGGTTCAGGCGCGCGATTGCGCTTGAGTCGAAGGTAGAGGTCGGTTGCGATTTTAAGTAAAGGGCGTGGTGTAAGGGAAATAATCACTACGACCATCAAGGGGTAATCGATGGATAACCGAATCGCGTGTTTGAACTGCTTGTACACTGAGTAAGTGAGCAGTCCGCGAACACGCTGTGAAATCATGCCCTTTATTGAAAAGGCGCCTGAAATTTTTCCAAAACTATGGCAGGCCGAAAGTTTGCTCTTGAGTGAATATCGTGGCGGCAGTGAGAAAATAAAGTTTACCCAGCTTTGCACGCCGATTTCGAAAATTTTCGGGGTGAACGCCCAACCCTTTTTTTGCAAAAGTGGGCTTTCCAGAGAATTGATGGACACTCCTTGCTCCCACCGGATCAGAACGTTATCGCGTGCAGCATGTTCCAGGATTACGCCTGTTTGCATAAAAAAGGAGTCGTGGTAACGGCTGAAATCGGCGCTGTCGATCAAGGTCTTGTTGTAAATCAGGCAACTCATGCAGCTCATCAGTCCGCCAAGCTCTGTCAATAACAGATCCGCGCAGTCATAAGTTTTGCTGTCGAGGGAAATTTTGTCGACAAGATTGACGATTATCGCACTGTAAATCTGGGGCGATTTGGCGAGTTTCAGTATGGACGTTATACCGTTTTCCGGTATCTGTGATGTGTCACCCAGAAGCCACACGTATTGCGTATCCGCCGCTTTCAAGGCTCTTTCGAAATTAATATCAGGGCCCACGGTCGACGGGTTTTTACTACTATGAATCAGACCGTATTGTTTTTGCCATTTAGCAATAACGTCTTGTGTGTTGTCGGTCGATGCGTTGTCTGAAATGAAGATCTGAATATTATGGCGCTGAGCCATCGGGACGTGCACGGAAAGTGATCGATCAAGAAAGTCAGCCCGGTTATAGGAGGGAATTACAATCGATAATGTCGGATTGCAGAGGGGCTTCATAGGTACGATCTCTTGAAGTTTTTAAATATCCAGAACACCCAAGGCATCACCAAGCAAAGTGCAGTGAAAAAGCCAAGAAACAAGTACTCAAAAGGAAGGTTGATGGCGATAGTCAACGTCGTTGCTGCCACGTAGAGGCCCTGCACCACGGACGCTACGACGAGGGGCTCTCGTTTATGGGCGCGCATGTACACGGCCATGGAATTGATCCATAACTGGATTAACCAGCCGAACCCGACCAGCGCCAGCGAAGCAGGGGAAAGCAGTCGATTGGCAATGGGCAGGTAGTCCTTGAGCAACTCCACACCTGCAAACAGGGTTGCCAGACCAAGCATGTACGTTAGCGTGGCAAGCAGGAGAGCCCGTTTGAATGTACTGTTCAGCGCCGGATAATCCTGCTGCGCGACGTACATATTCATTTTGGGTGTGCTGATCGAAACCCAGATGTTCGCGATGCTGAAGAGGGCCATGCATATAGCCATCGACAGGCCAACCTGTCCCGCCTCTACTGCCCCGTAAAAGTGGAACGCCACGGGAGTGAAAATAGACAGGATGAAGTAGCCACTTATCCAACTGACCGCGAACCGCCACATCAGTGGCATTATTTCCGGTGCCCATGAGTGGTGATTGTCTTTGCCTACACGATAGAGCTGCTGGAGCATCTTTTTATAGCGATAGCCGATCAGGAACAACCCGGTCAGGGCCCCTGATAGCAAAGCTATCGCCAGGGCGTAAAGCTGGTCTCCACAAATCAGCAGGAGCGCCGTTACGGCCACGGTACTGAGGCTGATATAGAAGCGGATTTTTTGTACGTCCCCAACACTGTCGCAGCCTTCGATAAATGACAGCAACATGCTGTTCAAGAAAACCAGTATTGAGGCAACACCATAGATGAGCCACGGCAGCTGCCAATTGATTGCGGAGCCTTTGCTATTTAGAAAAAAATACCCCGTTATCAACACCAGCGGAAAAACCACAACCGCCATTGTGACAGACCACTTCAGCGCAAATCTCCCCAGAGTTGCTAGACGGACCAAATGCTTGGTGTCCCCGGCGAGTGTTTTATCCGGGTTGAATGTGAGGTGTGCGAATTCGTGAGATGAGAACAGCAGTAGTATGGAAGAAAACCCCATGTCAGCAAAGACGGCCAAGGCTGCCAGGCTGATAAATGTATACCAATAGCCTTGGGCTTCCGCCGAAAGATAAATAGGGACTAACAGCAAAAGCAGCGGTCCGGAGAACAGCCGCCAGAGCTGATTGATGGCGGAATGCCGTACGTCGTAGCTCATTAGCGTTTTGAGCAGCATATTTTTCACGGCAGGTAGCACACTTTGGTTTTAACTTTTTAGAGAGGGGCTGGGTGTTATCTTGGGGGACCTTTATTCATCATCCTTGCTTGAATATAAGTATCGCCCCGAAAGTTTGCCCAGACCATTACTTCGCTGCCAGCTCTTTGGCGACCTCGATAATAAGGCTTTCTTGGCCTGCGACTGCCTTACGTTCACCCAGCCTGAAAAAGATGTCTCTGGGGTCTACGCCGAATTCGGCAGCGGCTCTGGCGACGGGCTTTGCGAAACCCGAAAAGACGCCTGCAAGGCCACTCACGATGGATACCGGGGAGGCAGAGGGCGCATTAAACCCCAACTGTTTTTCAGCCATAGTGGCCGCGTCCAGGATTCTAAAAAGATCAATCCCGGTGCTGTATCCCAATTTGTGCAGAACGCCGACTAGCACTTCTAGCTGGGTATTCCCGGCGCCAGCGCCAAACCCGCGTATGGTGCCGTCCAGAATGGTCGCACCTTCATTGACTGCGGTTATGGAGTTGATCACAGCCATTCCAAGGTTATTGTGGCCGTGGAAGCCGACGGGGATGGACAAACCATTCACCAGGGTGTTGATGCGGGCTTTGACATCATCGACCAGTTGGGCACCTGCAGAGTCCATGATTACAATGGCCTGAGCCCCATAGGACTCCATTTTTCTTGCTTCTTCTAGCAGGACTTCCGGGCTGGCCATGTGCGTCATCATCAGGATGCCCCAGGCCTCCTTTCCCGACTCTCGAACATAGCCAATGTGACGTTGGGTGACATCGGCTTCGGTGCAGTGAGCTGCGATCCTGAATACGTCGACACCCAGCTCGACCGCCTTACTCAGGTCTTTCTTGATGGTGCAAAAGCCCGGAATAACGTGGATAGCCAATCGAGTGTTGGTCAGGTGCTCGCGGGAAACTCTAAGAATTTCCTGGTCGCTGAGGTGACTTTCCCCAACAAGCATCGAGGAACCGCCGAGACCATTGCCGTGGCCGACCTCGATAATCGGTACATTCGCCGCCTCCGCTGCCTTGCAATAAGCGACGAACGCTTCTGCTCCCAATTTGTGCCCCACTGCGTGGTTGCCATCGCGCAATGTGGGGTCGGTAATGAGAATATGCTTAGGCATGCAGGTTTTCCTTGGCGTGTACGGAGGTCGCGATCATTTCCGCGACTGCAATAGCCGCACAGTTGATGATGTCCAGGTTGCCGGCATACTGAGGCAGATAATCGCCGTTACCCACGACTTTTATGGTTGTCAGCACCCGATCTCCTTCAACCGTCGGCGGTACGATCAGCGCATAGCCCGGGACATACTCCTTCAGCTTGGCAACCATTGCTTCTACCGACTGACGGATCGCAGGAATGTCAGGGTTGGCGATCTTAGCGTAGATGGTGGTCTGCATATCGATCGGGGGATTGGCCGGGTTCAGGATCAGTATGGCTTTGGCGCGTTGCGCTCCGGAGAAGCGCAGCAGCGCATCCTCGGTGGTTTCAATATATTCGTCGAGGTTTGCTCTTGTTGCCGGCCCCGCGCTGAGAGACGCAATGCTGGAGACTACTTCAATATATTCTATGTTGGCGTGCACAGCCGCAATGGCGTTAGCAATAGGAATGGATGACTGCCCACCACAGGTAATCATATTGATGTTTTTGGCACCTATATCTATGCAGGATCTTGCATTTAGCGCTGGAATACAAAATTCACCCAGTTTGGCAGGTGTCATATCAATAACAAACTTTCCCTGCTTTCTGAGGATTTCCCAGTGATGCCCGTGAGCTTGGGCGGAAGTCGCATCAAAGACGATGTCGCATATATCGGGGTCGGAAGAAATTGCGCCAATACCTTTATCGGAGACGTTGACTCCCAATGCTTTGGCCTGCTGCATGCCCAGTGAGCCTAAGTTTCGCCCGGAAAATAGGGTGCATACCAAGTGCTCGGAGCGCATGATTTTTATTAAAAGGTCAGATCCGATGTTTCCAGACCCAATAATGGCTGCTCGCATTTTTTTAGTACGTTTCATCTGCCTGCCCAGTTGGTTTGGCTGCTTGATCCAATCGAACTCCCAAAATCGCGGCTGATTCGTTCAAAACAGTGTCGAGAGAAGAGTACATTGGCTTATAGCCAAATTCAGCAGCTGCATAATAAGTTGAGTAATAATGGGTTTTTGTGCCCGTCGCGCTCACTGAAACCGATGGAGCATCGATGAAGGTGTATCGAAGTCCTAGCTTTTCTGATATTTCATTAAGCAGGTCATACTTGCTTACCGGGCTTCGCGTGTAGCAGTCAATCGCCGTGTTTTTGCTCGGCGATTGAATAATGCAATGAACGAGGCTATAGAAATCGTGCGGGTGGAGATAGTCGCGAGTCATGTTTCCCGGCAACGTGCACAGGACTTCGTCGTCTCTAATGGCTCGAACAATATCTGTCACAAAGAAACGCGCATTAATATCTTGGGTTTTACTGAAGTAGTTAAAAACCCGGATATCAACAATGGGCATCGACCCAGCGGCCCGGTGACGAACTTCCGCGTGCAGCTTGGCCACCGAGTAATAGTCTTGCGCACTGATGCCATTTATCGGGATCGTTGCACTCGAGTCCTGGCCGGCGGGAGCGTCAAATGCACTGCCATACGCTGCCCCACTTGATAGAAACAAGTACTTGCGGGTTGGGTGTGTGCTCAGTTCCCGCAATACCATCTGGTCGTATTCCAGCGTTATGTCCAGGATGCTCGCCCCCATGGCTGCAGCCTTGGAGGGGTCTCCAACACCGATAAAGTTCATCACGACTTCATGATCCTGTTGGCCGTAACTTTCATAAGCGAAAACGTCAAGGGCTGCTAGCGCGTTTTCGGAAAGCCAGGTACGCATCCTTGGAATGTCACGCACATACAGGATCAGCCCATACTCTTTTGCTGCACAGGTAGAAAGAATGAAGTCTTTGGCGATTTGACTACTCGCTCCTAAAATGGCGATTTTTTTCATTCTGAGGTGTCGGCAATAGAGTGTCCGACCTCTTTGGAAGTGCACAGTTTACTTTTCATGGGCAGGTTATGCGTCCAATGCCTTGGATTTCTCATGCATCCCCTGAAGCATGGCACTTTCCAGTTGATCGCGCGGAATCAGTGGCGAGAGGTCTTCAAGTGGTGGAGAGACCAGCGAACCATCCTCTTTCACAATCACAGATAGCTTCGGTGAGAACAGTTGCTCGGGGTGCATGAACACCTCGCAGATAATCGGTCCGGTCGCAGCCTGCACTTTTTCCAAGGCTGCGTCCACGTCATCCCAATGACGAATCTGGCAGGATGGAATGCCAAAGCCGGTTGCCAGTTTTGAGAAGTCCGGGCACGAAACACCAGAGGTTCGATCAGTCCCTACGTAAGAACCTTTGAACAACGAGTTCTGGGTATGTTTGATCATCAAGTAGCCATCGTTGTTGAAGATGAAAAGCTTGATCGGCAATTGGTGGTGCACGATGGTTTGCAGTTCTTGTAAGTTCATCATCATGCCGCCGTCACAGTTGAGGCACATGACCTCTCCGCGATCCGTGGCGAACGATACCCCCAGTGCCGCAGGCAGGCCATAACCCATCTCACCCAGGCCGGTGGAGGTCATCAGGCGCTGGCCGTCTTTAAGGCGCAGCACCTGATGCCCGCATAACAGGGCGGTACCCATGTCGGTAACGACGATCTGATTCGGCTTGAATACGCCGTTCAGGCGCTCCATAAAGCGATAGGAGTTGATGAAACCGCCCTTGTCCGCATGCTCTTCACCGACCCACGGGAATTGTTTTTCATAGGCTTCACATTGCGCCAGCCATTGCGCTTTTGAAGGGATGGTCAGCGACTCCAGGCGAGTACTCAGTGCTTCTATAAAGATGGCCGCATCAAGAATGATGGCTTCTTGGGTACGCGAGGCGTTCTTGATGGCTTCGTCATGACTGATATCAACTACGTCGATCCGTGCTTCACGTGCCAGTTCGGTCAAGTCATAGCCTACCTGTGGTATGGCCAAGCGTGTACCGATGGCAAGTACGTAATCACTGTTTTGTAGGATGAAGTTTGCGGCACGCTGGCCATAGACGCCGGCACGCCCGAACACCAGTGGGTGATCGGAGTCGATCATGTCAATGCCCGCCCACGATACTAGGCTCGGAGTGCCGAGCTTCTCCAGCAAGGGGGCAATACGTTTTTCTGCGCCTGCCAGGCGAATCCCATTGCCCAGCCACAGAAGTGGTCGTTCAGCATTGAGGAGAGCAGCCACAACACTGTCGATCTGAGCCGCTACTTCAGTGCTGATCGTTCTCTCTGCCAGAGGCGCTTGGAAATGTGCCATTTCGGTGGCTGGAATACGGCTGGACTGGATGTCCATCGGGATTTCGATCCAAGTGGGGCCCGGGCGGCCTTCCAGTGCGACATGGACGGCTTTTTCCAGTTCGTAGACCGCTTGTTCCGGCTGAGTCACGCGCTGAGTATATTTGCAGACTTGGCTCACCATCTGGCAGGAGTCATAGCCTTGCACTCCCCACATACGCAGCGGGTTTTCCGGGAAGCAGTGTTTAGAATGCTCATTTCCTGCAATCACTACGCAAGGAATTGAGTCGGCCCAGGCAGACACGACCCCGGTGACGCCGTTGGTGGAGCCGGCGCCAGTCGTCAGCAATGCTGCGGAAAGACGGCCATTGGTACGGTAATAGGTTTGCACGGCCATGCAAGCGGCCTGCTCGTGGTGTACACAGACAATTTCTGTGTAGCCACGGCGGCTGATGGCTTCAAAGAGATGAACGTTACCGGCACCGATAATCCCGAACACATGGGTAATGCCGAGATTTTCCAGTGCTTCAGCAATCTGCTCACTTACTTTTATTTTTTCCTGCGCTTGCATTTGAAAACTCCGTCGATGGACGCTTCAGCGTGTGCGATGACCACAGCTAAGTTTCGAAAAATTATTCATAGCGTGTTTACGCTCTTTTTGGCATTTGCCGGTCAATCAACATCCCGAACTCGAGCCGAGGGCGACATTCCCGTGCATCCGGCATGATGATCTCTATGAGCATCGGGCGTGGCGCCTCTAAAAACTCACTTACAGGCGTGCGCAGTTCAGATGCCTGTGTAATAACCCTGGCACTAATGCCGTATGCTTCGCCAATCTCTTTGAATCGAGAGGTGTAGCCATTCCAAGAGGTCGAGGACGTTCGTCCCTCAAAATACATTTCTTGAAACCCGTGAACCATTCCCAGCGAGTGGTTGTTGAACACTATGACCAGCACCGGCAGTTGATCGCGGGCGATGATATCCAATTCCTGGATATTGAGCTGGGCCCCCCCGTCACCGGTTATGACAATGACGGGTTTGTTGCCTGCGTTGCAGGCGCCAATGGCCGCCGGGATCGCAAACCCCATGGTACCCAGGCCGCCGGAGTGGTGCATGGATTGGCCCTGGCTCAATCGCAACGTATGTGCCGCCCACATCTGATTGTTGCCGACGTCGGCAACGAAATCGACCGCACGCCCTTTGGTCAAAGTGCCAAGGGTTGAGCAGATGACGAAGGGGCTCACTGACCAATCAGTGTACTCATCGACAAAGCTCTGATCGAAATCAGCTCGCAAATCAGCAGCCCAGCCAGCCCATGCAGCGTTTTCTTGGACTTCGCAAAGGGCGAAGTCTGCGAAGAAGGTGTTCAGTTCCATCACATAGGAGGCGTGCGCCTTGACGCGGTTGTTCAGTTGCCCTTCCATCAGGTCGATCTGGAAAACCTTGGCTTTGCGGGCGAAGTCTTCGGGTTTGGCACCGGTTTGCCGTACATCCAGGCGGCTGCCCAGTACCAACAGAAAGTCGCAATTTTGCACGGCATGATTGGCTGCACGTGTTCCGTAGGCGCCGAGCATACCCAGGTAATTGGCATTCGCCGGGATCTTTTCTGCCCCTTTCAAACTCGCGACGTAAGGGATACCAGACGTCTCCAACTGATTGAGCCAGTGTGCGAAGTTAGGCGTGTTGACGGCCCCCCCACCCAGCAAGACCAACGGGTTCCGAGCGCATGCCAGTGCATTGCTGATCGTCTTGAGGTCGGCTGCTTGCAGTGGCGCTGCAATCTGTTGCGCACGAGGCAGCAAAAACGCGCTGACCGCGGCATCATCGATTTCGGTTCGCTGGATATCCATCGGGATATCCAACAGTACCGGACCCGGGCGTCCTTCCCTGGCGAGGTCGATAGCTTTTTGCAAACACGGAAGCAACTCTTCCACATGCCTGATCTGATAGGCGTATTTGGTAATACTGCTGACCAGCGCCACGCTATCCAGCTCCTGGAAACCCTGTTGGCGGATGTTCCTCTCGCCTTTGAGTTCGTAGGTATTGACCTGTCCGGTCAGGAACAGACACGGATGGCTATCAAGCCAGCAATCGGCGATGCCGGTGATCAGGTTGGTGGCACCCGGACCGCTTGTGCCCAGGGCTACGCCGAGTATTTCGTGGTGCGTTGCACGTGCGACTGCGGATGCAGCAAACGCTGCCCCTTGCTCATGGTGAACCGAGACCAGCTTGGTCTTGCCCAACTGATTGATGCTGTCAACCAGGTGCGTGATCATCCCGCCGATCAGCTCATAACCATACAGAACCTTGTTCTGTGCAAGAACCAACGCTACCGCATCCGATGCTTTCATTGTTTAGAAACCGATCCCGAAAAACTCTTCCAGCTTTTCACCCACAAACTCAAAGTGCTCCTGGCCCAACGACGGCTGTACGCCGAGCCAGAAGGTCTGGTTCATGGTGCGGTCGGTATTCGTCAGTTCGCCGACCACGCGGTATTCCAGGTTCTGGAAGTAAGGCTGGCGGGTGAGGTTGCCTGCGAATAGCAGGCGTGTGCCGATTTTGTGCTGGTCAAGGTACTTGAGCAAATCGACACGGTTGACGCCGCTGCTTTCCTTGAGTGTCACCGGGAAGCCGAACCACGAAGGATCGCTGTTGGGGGTCGCTTCGGCGATTTCGAGGAATTCGGACAGGCTGGACAACCGTTCTTTGAGCAGCGCGAAGTTGCGCTTGCGGGTATCGATGAAGTCCTGGGCACGTTCGAGCTGGGCCAGGCCGCAGGCGGCTTGCATGTCGGTGATTTTCAGGTTGTAGCCCAAGTGCGCGTACACATACTTGTGGTCATAACCTTGAGGCAGGCTGCCATATTGCTGGCCGAAACGGTCGCCACACGTGTTATCGCAACCCGGTGCGCAGTAGCAATCGCGGCCCCAGTCGCGGAACGACTCGGCAATGACCTTGAGCATCGGGTTGTTGGTGAACACTGCGCCACCTTCGCCCATGGTGATGTGGTGCGCGGGGTAGAAGCTGAGGGTGGCGATGTCGCCGAAAGTGCCTACCAGTTTGCCGTCATAGGTTGCACCCAAGGCGTCACAGCAGTCCTCCACCAGCCACAGGTTGTACTTTTCGCACAGAGCCTTGACCTTGCCCAGGTTGAACGGGTTGCCCAGGGTGTGGGCCAGCATGATCGCCTTGGTTTTTGACGTGATGGCCGCTTCGATCAGATCTGCGTTGATGTTGTGAGTGGCCATGTCAACGTCAACAAATACCGGGACCGCGCCAAATTGAACGATGGGGTTGACCGTGGTCGGAAACCCGGCGGCCACGCCAATCACTTCATCGCCTTTCTTGATCGCGCGCTCACCGAGTTTGGGTGAGGTCAGGGTGCTGAAGGCAACCAGGTTGGCGGAAGAACCGGAGTTGACCGACAGCAGGAATTTGACACCGATAAACTCAGCAAGCTTTTTTTCGAATTCGGCATTGAAGCGGCCAGTGGTCAGCCAGCCATCCAGGGAAGCCTCGACCATCAACTGCAACTCGCGCGCACCGATCACTTTACCGGACGGCGGAATGACCGTTTCGCCGGCCACGAACGGCTTGCTCGCCAATGCAACGTTGGCGTACTGCTCGACGAGCTTGCTGATTTCCTGGCGGAGCATATCGGGTGTCATGAAAAATCCTGCTAAAAAATAGAGTTAGTTGCTGCTGGCATGCATGGCGAGCATGTAGGCATTGATTTCTTCCAGGCAATGGGCCTGCATGTCGTTGGCGCTCAACCAGGCACGATGCCAGGTAACAATTCGGGCGAGCGTGGTTTCAAGATTCCAGC
This sequence comes from Pseudomonas reactans, assembly GCF_013387025.1. Lineage (NCBI taxonomy): Bacteria > Pseudomonadati > Pseudomonadota > Gammaproteobacteria > Pseudomonadales > Pseudomonadaceae > Pseudomonas > Pseudomonas reactans. Next base: position 70,145 of record NZ_JACAQP010000012.1, read on the forward strand.
TGGGCACCCAGTGCAAGTGGGTGCGCGCCTTGGAGATATCCAGCTTGAGGTAGTTGGCCTCGTGCGGTTGCGGGTCCTGGTCCAGTTGCCAATGGGCGCCTGGACCCCAAGCCTGTACCATGTGATCGAGGATCCACTCCACAGGGCGTGCATCTTCATCCTTGGGGCCGAAATTCCAGCCCTGGGCAAAACGATGTCCATGGGTCCAGAGGTGTTGTGCCAGCACCAGGTAGCCACTCAGCGGCTCCAGCACGTGTTGCCACGGCCGGGTGGACTTGGGATTGCGTATTGTGACGGGCTGACCCTTCTCGAAGGCACCGAGGATATCAGGTATCAGCCGGTCTTCCGCCCAATCGCCGCCGCCAATCACGTTGCCGGCCCTGCCGGACGCCAATGCGGCACCTTGCGGATCATTGAAAAAAGACTTGCGGTAGGCGCTGGTGATCAGCTCTACGCAGCCTTTGCTGTTGCTGTACGGGTCGTGGCCGCCCATGGGTTCGTCTTCACGATAGCCCCATTCCCACTCACGGTTTTCATAGCATTTGTCGGTGGTGACGTTGACGATAGCCCGCAGGTTGGGGCATTGACGGGCGGCTTCCAGTACATGCAGGGTGCCCATCACGTTGGTGGCGTAAGTCTCGACCGGTTCGCGGTAGGACAAACGGACCAACGGCTGCGCCGCCATATGGATCAGCACGTCGGGGTTGAAGCTCAGCATGCTTTGGGCGACTACCGTGCGATCACGAATATCGCCTTGCTCCGACTCCATGCCTTGGGCCACCTTGGCCTCGACGAACAGGGCAGGGTGGGTCGGTGGTGCCAGGGCAAACCCCTTCACCTGCGCGCCCATGCTGGTCAGCCATAGCGCCAGCCAGCTACCTTTGAACCCGGTGTGGCCGGTCAGGAAGACTCTTTTGCCTTGCCAGAAGGCCGGAGAAACGGTCGACTTCATATTCAGTCCCAGGATTTCCAGGGAGCTTTGCCAGACTGCCAAAGATCTTCCAGATAGTGTTTGTCACGCAGCGTATCCATAGGTTGCCAGAACCCCGGGTGCTCGTAGGCCATGAGTTGGCCCTCGGCTGCAAGCTTCATCAGCGGCTCCTGTTCCCAGGTTGTGCTGTCGTCCTCGAGGTACTGGAGGACCGAGGGGCTCAAGACGAAGAAACCGCCGTTGATCAGCGCACCGTCCCCTTTGGGTTTTTCCTTGAAGTTCAGCACTTGGCCTTTCTGGATATCCAGTGCGCCGAAACGGCCGGGCGGGAATGTCGCGGTGAGCGTTGCCGCCTTGCCATGCGCCTTGTGGAAGGCCAGGGTCGCGCTGATATCAAGATCGCTGACACCATCACCATAAGTGAAGCAAAAGGCTTCTTCGTCCTTGACGTAGTCGGCGACACGACGCAAACGACCGCCTGTCATGGACTCGTCGCCGGTATCGACCAGGGTGATGTTCCAGTCTTCAGCACGTTGGTCGTGCACTTTCATGGTGTTGTCGCGCATGTTGAACGTGACGTCTGACATGTGCAGGAAGTAGTTGGCAAAATACTCCTTGATCACATACCCCTTGTAGCCGCAGCAGATAATGAAGTCATTGATGCCATGCGCAGAGTACATTTTCAGGATGTGCCAGAGGATGGGTTTGCCACCGATCTCGACCATAGGTTTGGGGCGCACGCTGGTTTCTTCGCTTAGCCGTGTTCCCAGGCCACCGGCCAAAATAACTGCTTTCATGCTGTCTCCGGGTCAATTCGAGCTTACAAAGGCATCAGAATGGAAATGTTTGAGGGGCAGGCCTGCCTGTGTCAGCAACTCGCGTGCCGTATGGATCATGGCTTCAGAGCCACAGGCATAGACCGAGGTATCGGCCAGGTCAAGGTTTTCTGCAAGCACGGCCTGTTGAACGTATCCCGTGGCGCCGGACCAGTGTGTACCCGCGCGTGAAAGCACGGGGCGGTAAGTCATGCCCAGCGTCGGGAAGTCAGGGAGCCAGTACACGTCGTTTTCCGTACGGCCACCCCAATAAACGTAAATGCGCTTGCCGATGAGGGGCGCGGAGGCTCCCGCCAAGGCTTCGAGCATGGCCTTGACGGGAGCGATTCCGGTGCCTGTCGCCATGAAAACCAGGTTTGTAGTGCTGGCATTTCGCAGGCAGAAGGTGCCAAGTGGGCCTTCCAGCCTGAGCAGGTCATTGGCTTTGGCTTCACCAAACCAGTACTGACTCATGATCCCATCAGGTACTTGGCGGATATGCAGTTCCAGCTTGGCATCTTCGCGTACAGCGTTGGCGATGGAATAACTGCGGCGCACGCCGTCTTTGCCTATGACGTCGATGTACTGACCTGGTAGGTAGAACAGTGCACTTTTGGGCGGTGTCCTGAGGACGACCCGTAACACGTCGTCCGCCAGGCGCTCCAGTGTATCGAGGCGGCAAGGCATGGTTTTGATCTGGATGTCGGCCAGCAAGCCCAAGTCTTCGATATCGAGTTCAACATCCGTCAACGCAGCTCGGCAGCACGTCAGGATGGCGCCGCTGGCACGCGCTTCGTCCGTAAGCGCAAGTTCCGGTTGCACCACTTCTGTATCGCCCTGTAGCACGTTGGCCTTGCAGACGCCGCAACGACCGGTACGGCAGCTGTATTCCAGCACGGTACCTTGTGACTTTGCACAATCCAGAAGGCTTTTGCCGGGTTCAGCCGTGAAGGACTTATGGTTCGATAGCGTAACAATAGACATGCGTCAGGCACCCCGCTCAAGGTTGACGTCACAAGGATTCAACTCATCCCCTGAAATGCGGGGAGCGGTATACCTCTGCCCGAAGCTTTTGATACCCATGTACGTTTACATCTCCTGTCGTCATTACGCCGAACGTCATTCGACATTCAACGCGCAGACTACACCCCTGACAGGGGCATTTTTAGTAGAGTTTAAAGCGGATAGAAGCAGCCAGCGCTAATGCCCAACCGTTGAATCGCATACATAACAAACGGCAACATCGCAGCGAGTTGCCGTGTATTTAATGGTGAACGACTCGATGAGGCTTGCACTGTGCCGACCGGCGTTTAAGTTCGCATTGTGGCCGGACTGCTCATAAGTGGCGGCAATTCTACCTGTTTGGGACCTTAAGGATGGTCTGAAGTAGC
>NZ_JACAQP010000096.1:0-833 GCF_013387025.1 Pseudomonas reactans
TAAATTAATTAAATCTAAATATTTTAAACATTTTAAAATAATTTTCTGGATTTTTCTATTAATTTTTCGAAATTTTAAATTAATTTAAATCCCTTTTGAATTATCCTTTAATTAACATTTAATTAAATTAATTCAAATGAAGATAGGTTTATCCAAATTAATCAAATTAATTAAAACCTATCCTAAACCCCCTAGATTTCGAATTCAAATAATGGGGTTTAAGGTTATCCATTTAATTAACAAATAAAGTTACAAAAAATAGAAAACCTTCTAAAACCCTAAAGGCATATTTCGAAATTTACAAAGGGGGGGGATTAGGGTTTCCAAAACCCTAATCCTTAAAATCGATTTCAACATATATTAGGGTTTATAGGCTTTAAACCCTAAAACAGTTATAGCAATTCAACAAGAAAACAAAACAGGCTCTGATACCACTGAAAGGTTTTCTGCAACCATGAACTAAATAACCTAAGTTCACATGCAACCTATAAGGATCTATGTTTTCTTCTAATTGAACATATAACAAAACCTAAAGGCCATAAGAAAATTAACTAAAAGAATAAAATTAGAAAAACCAACCTTTTAGAATTTTCTGGAAGCTGAGCAGCAAAAATATCCTGCCTCAAATGAAATCACACCCTTAGCCGGGAGGTTTATGGATCGAAATTCCAGAGAGAAAATAATAGAATGAGCGACTGATAATGAGGTCTAGGGGTCCCTATTTATAGGGAACCAAATGGCAAAGCTAAACCCTAGCCGCAGCCCATTTTTCCGGATTATCTGTACGCGCGCCGCGGCCAAAACGTTTGCGCACTGCGCGCCGCAATTCAACT
>NZ_JACAQP010000097.1:0-354 GCF_013387025.1 Pseudomonas reactans
TCAATATAATATTCCTGTTGTTCCCTTAATTTTGTATTCCTCCCCCACTTGGACTAAAGTCCAAGTCTGTTTATTCGATTTATAATTTTTTTTACGAGCCCTTACTCTCGAACAAAAACCAAGCCCACTCTGCTCAGCCAACAACTTGCATCAGGGGAAAACACCATCTCAATAAACATGTTTCGATAATGTAAAGACGTTTACATCAACCACCATATGTTACTCATCCGCTTGCGACCCTAGTCAACACCTCTATCGTCAGTTACCTCAATCACGAGTGAGTGATCCAAACTCTCAACCCACACGACCTGATCAATCACTCAAGCAAGATCAATGAAAGGGTAGGTAGGCCCC
>NZ_JACAQP010000098.1:0-385 GCF_013387025.1 Pseudomonas reactans
GATATTTCGAGACGGGTCTTGGAATGGACATGGATAGGTGTGGAAGGTAGTAGTAGAGCTCCTACTATCGAAAGCACAGGATCCGCGTTCGAGTCGGGAGTTCGTCACGAAGGATCCAAGGAGCTGAGTATGTGAGTGTCTAGCATAGTTGACTTAAATACTAGTGTAATGTGGTAAACCTTTATCCATTCGATTGTTGAATGTTGATTGTGAGGTTCAGTAGGAACAATTAAGATGTGATCATACCAGTTTGGTTGGACCGATCATGCTTAAGTTGATTACTGAGCTTAAAGACTGTTGAAAGGGAGAGTGTCAAAGTGCTATTGTGGTAGCTATTTTTCATGCAACTAATGGGCACACAAGTTCAGACAGGGACTAGAGGATG
>NZ_JACAQP010000099.1:0-793 GCF_013387025.1 Pseudomonas reactans
CCATTGATCTGGAAGAAATTCAAGAGTCATCAGATGATGCAACCTTAGGAGAAACTAGCAACCAACAAGAGGAAGAAGTTCCTGTTGGTCCGACTGACATATCCTTACCTCTTAGACGCTCTAGTAGAGTTAGCATGCCACCCGAGTTTTATGGTTTCCATATAACTACGGATGGGGACACGTTTGTCAGTGATAGGACACTGATAAATTTGGATGAACCAGCTAACTACCAGGAAGCAGTGGCGGGCCCTGAGTCTGCCAAGTGGAAAGAGGCCATGGATAGCGAGATCAAGTCCATGTATGACAATCAAGTTTGGAACTTGGTTGACAATGTACCGGGTCGAAAGACAGTCGGGTGCAAATGGATCTTCAAGAAGAAGACCGACATGGACGGAAAGGTACACACTTTCAAGGCAAGACTGGTTGCGAAGGGCTTTACTCAAACCCCAGGGGTTGACTATGACGAGACCTTCTCACCAGTAGCCAAGATAAAGTCTATTAGGATTATGCTGGCCATAGCTGCATTTCATGACTATGAAATTTGGCAGATGGACGTCAAAACCGCTTTCCTTAATGGAAAGTTGACTGAGGATGTTTACATGAATCAGCCAGAGGGTTTTGTCGATGCAAAGTATCCTAATAAGGTGTGTAAGCTTGAGAGATCAATCTACGGATTGAAGCAAGCTTCTCGCAGCTGGAATCTTTGTTTCCATGAGAAAGTCAAAGAGTTTGGTTTCTCTAGGAGCGAGGATGAGTCCTGCGTATATGTCAAGGCTAGTGGGAGTATAGTCAC
>NZ_JACAQP010000100.1:0-348 GCF_013387025.1 Pseudomonas reactans
TATTTGGCGATTTTTCAAACTGCAGTTTTCACTATTCGCCCCATTAAGCTCTTAATACTTAACTTAATTGGTTTAGGGTCATATCTAGGCCCTAAATACCAACTTACACTTAATTTTAAACTTCAAAATCATCAAACCTTTCTTTAAAATATTGAAAATTCTTCCGAAAACACCATTTTTCACCAAAAATCGTTTTATTGAATTTTACAAGTTTGAAACTGATTTCTTGCATCATTTATGTCATGTTTGACTTAACAAGACCATAAGAACTATATAAAATCAGTTTCATCACTTAAACCCATTTCTAGGGTTCTTAAGCTCAAAACCCCAATTCTCATAATTTCAACA
>NZ_JACAQP010000101.1:0-352 GCF_013387025.1 Pseudomonas reactans
ATGCTTCTCCATGAACGATTCATACAGAGTCGACATCGAATGCACTTCCACGATTGTCTTATCCGGTTACCCTTTCTGTTCATCTGGATGAACAGATCAGCGAGTTGAGCTAATGCTTAACTCCCGATCACAAAGGGAAACCAGTTTTATACTGTTCGCCTATGTATCCCTCAATCTCGGGAACACGCAAACTGGTGCTACTTCCTTCTAGCTTGCAACTTCAAGCTCTTTGAAGATCCTAGTTCGTTCCCTTTATTCAACCAGTTCACGGAACCTTTCCTGAACTAGCTGTGCTAACTTATCAGACCCCAGGAATTCTAAATCCCTACGGAACTCGGGGTTAATGATCAAT
>NZ_JACAQP010000102.1:0-441 GCF_013387025.1 Pseudomonas reactans
ACACATGGGGTATTACTCTTCTGTATCATTACCACAATTCAAGCAGCACATACTTTGCACAACGAAAGCTACCGTCCCACACTCGACTCTTCTAATTCCTTGTTTGATTACATGAGTACATAGCATTTTTTTAAAAAAAACATACGTAAGACATACGTCTCGTGAGCAATAGGGGTTTAGACCCAAAACATCTTTCCAATAAAAACATTATTTTCACAGTTTCCAACAGTTTATTTCCTATGAGCGCACCCATAGGTATTCCTTATTATGTGATGGTACATTCCTACGAGCGCACCCGTAGGTTTTATACGAGACGCACCCGTATAACTACTTCCCCAATAGCATGAAACGGATTCATCTACCAAGGTAAGACAACTACTTCGCGACGGGAAGTACCATCCCAGTAGTGTCTTTTTGCCACCCCTACCGCAGCAGGCCGTG